>JAQGOY010000210.1 GCA_028293375.1 Verrucomicrobiales bacterium
GACCTGGACAAGACCAATGCCGCCCGCGTGGCAATCGTGTCGGGAAATCCAACGTTGTGTTTTGAAAATCGTTACTATCGAAAAGACGGCGAAGTGGTTCATGTGATGTGGTCCGCCAATTGGTCGGAGAAAGAGGGGGAACTGATCTGCGTCGCGAGGGACGTCACAGCTTCGCGTCACTCCGAGGAGGCGCTTCGCTCCAGTGAGGAGCAATTTTCCAGCGCCTTCAAATTTGCCACCATTGGCATGGCCCTGGTCGGTCCGGATGGCAGGTGGCTGAAGATCAATCGCGCCGTTTGTCAGATGCTTGGTTACACGGAGTCGGAACTACTCGCCAAAACCTTCCAGGACATCACTCACCCTGAGGACCTTGAAGCGGATATGCAGCAGGTCGGTCGCATGCTGGCAGGAGAGATTCCGACCTACCAGATGGAGAAACGATACTTTCACAAAAATGGCAATCTGGTTTGGGCGTTGCTCAGCGTTTCGCTCATTCATGACGAGGCAGGCAAACCACTGGCCTTTATTTCGCAAATCCAGGATATCACCGAGAGAAAAATCCAGGAGCGAAATAAAAAC
This sequence comes from Verrucomicrobiales bacterium, assembly GCA_028293375.1. Taxonomy (GTDB): domain Bacteria; phylum Verrucomicrobiota; class Verrucomicrobiia; order Limisphaerales; family JAQGOY01; genus JAQGOY01. The sequence goes on from JAQGOY010000210.1 coordinate 580, forward strand.
AGCTTCTACAATCTTGGCCGAAGGCTGAATACCGCCCACAACGCTCGCGAAGCGGCAGATACCATCGTCAGTATTGCCGACGAATTGTTCGCCTGGGATGCAGCCACCGTGTTCCTTTATTCACCCGATGAGGAACTCGTCCAGGCCGTGCTCACCATTGATACTATTGATGGGAAAAAGGTGGAGTGTCAGCCCGCCTACGATAAAGAGAAACCCTCGAAACTGTCACGCCAGGCGATCGAGCAGGGAGCCATGCTCATTCTTCGCCCAGCGGGCTTTTCCCCTGTGGGAGACTCCGTCATGTTCGGCGATACATCGCGGCCCTCGGCATCACTCATGTTTGCCCCGATTCGCGATGGCATTCGCGTTATTGGCATTCTTTCTGTCCAAAGCTACACGCGCCTCGCCTTCACCGAAGCTGATTTGGAAACTCTCCAGAGCCTCGCAGATTATTGTGGCGGCGCTTTGAATCGCATCCAGGCCGAGCAAAAACGGAAGTCCAGCGAAGAAGGTTTTCGTGCTCTGGCCGAGTCCATGCCCCAAATTGTCTGGATCACCCGTGCCGATGGTTGGAATATTTATTTCAACCAGAGATGGATGGATTTCACTGGCCTCACCCTGCTCCAGAGCATTGGAAATGGGTGGAGCAGGCCGTTCCATCCGGATGAGCGTGCCCATTCCGAAGCCAAATGGCGCAAGGCCATCAGCACCAGGGGTGAATATTCCCTCGAAGCCCGTCTTCAACGCAAGGATGGGGTTTATCGTTGGATGCTTGTTCGCGCTTTGCCATTAACCAACGCCGACGGTGAAATAGTGAATTGGTTCGGAACTTGCACCGACATCGACGATCTTAAAAAGGCCCTGGATGCTGTGCGGGAAAGCGAAGAAAGGTTCCGGCTTTTTGCCAATGTCACCACCGATGCCATCTGGGATTGGGACCTGCAGACCGGTGAAATGTGGTGGAATGAGGGATTCACAAAACTATTCGGATACTCCAGGGCGGAAGTCGAAAAGACCAGCGCGTCGTGGGAGAACAGAATTGATCCAAAAGATTCTCAGCGCGTGGTCGGCAGCATCTACGAAGTCGTCCGGGGATCCGGCGTTTCCTGGACCGCGGAATATAATTTTACTAAAAAAGATGGATCTTCCGCATTTGTTCTTGACCGTGGACATGTGATTCGAGACCGCGAGGGAAAAGCACTTCGGATGATCGGGGGCATGACCGATCTTTCCGGACGCCGTGATTCAGAAGAAAAATTGAAAGAGCAGGCCGCCCTTCTGGATCAAACCAGCGATGCGGTCCTCGTTCGCGGCCTTGATCATGAGATATTATTCTGGAACAAAGGCGCCGAAAAAATATACGGGTGGGCTGCCCCCGAAGTCCTGGGGAAATCCGTTCGCGATGTGCTTTACCGCGATCCATCCCAGCTGGATGCGGCCATGGACAAAGTCGTGGCAGGCGGTGAGTGGGCAGGGGAGCTTAGCCATGTGACCAGGAGCGGAACCATGGTTTCCATTTATGGCCGGTGGACACTGATGCGGGACCTGAACGGCAATCCCAAATCCGTCCTGGCCATCAACACGGATATTACCGAGCGTAAAAAACTGGAGCAGCAGTTTCTTCGTTCCCAGAGAATGGAGAGCATTGGAACGCTGGCCGGGGGAATCGCCCACGATCTTAACAATGTTTTGGCGCCCATTCTTCTGTCCATCGAACTGCTAAAAAATGGCGAGAACCGGCCGGACAAGCTGGAAACCCTCAATACCATAGAGAACAGCGCCAGGCGCGGGGCTGACATGGTCAAGCAGGTGCTTTCTTTTGCGCGTGGTGTCGCGGGCCGGAGGGTCGACGTGCAAGTGGACGAGCTTTTGCAGCAGCTGGACAAAATTATCAATGAAACATTCTTAAAAAACATCGAAGTTAAAACAACGGTCTCCGCTGACCTGCTCTCCGTTACGGGGGATCCCACCCAACTTCACCAGGTGCTGCTTAATCTCTGTGTCAATGCGCGGGACGCCATGCCGGAGGGAGGGGTCCTCCGTTTGTCCGCTGACAATGTCTTCTTCACCCCTGAGTCAGCAGCCCGCATTCTTCACGCCGCTCCTGGAGACTACGTTTTGATAAAGGTTGAGGATAACGGAACAGGCATTTCGCCTGCGATTCTCGACAAGATTTTTGATCCCTTTTTCACCACCAAAGACCTTGGGAAGGGAACTGGCCTTGGGCTTTCCACCTCCCAGGCCATTGTCAGAAGCCACAGCGGTTTTATGCAAGTTCAGACAAATGTCGGCAGCGGGGCGACTTTTCTCGTCTATCTGCCCGCTCATAAGCGGAAAGCCGTGGAGGCGATTCCTGTCCAGGGTTCCCACATGGCCCGCGGAACCGGCCAGCACATCCTGGTCGTGGACGACGAGGATGGTGTCCGTGTCATCGTTCGCAAAATCCTGGAGTCGTTTGGATATAAAGTCAGCGAAGCTTCGGACGGGGAGGAAGCAATCGCTGTTTACAAAAAGCATAAACAGCAAATCTCATTGGTTTTAACGGATATGATGATGCCAATGATGGACGGCCCCGCCACCATTGAGGCGCTTAAGAAGCTCAATCCTTCCGTCAGGATCATCGCCGCCAGCGGCTTAAGCGTCACCGAAACCGTGGCCTCGGCCAGCAATCTTGGCGTTCGGCACTTCCTTCCCAAGCCTTTCACCACCCTGTCCCTGCTGGAAATGGTGAAAAAGGCCCTGCAAGAGTCCTGATCCCCCCACCGATTCCTGCTTTGCATTACAAAAATGTAATGTTGCAGAAAGGAAGCCGTCACGGACGGGTGTCACCTTTTACTCAGTAAAAAGAAAAAAATTATGAGTAACAATATAAAGCAAACCATTGCACGATTTTGCTCCAAGGCCAAAGTGGCCGTTCTCGGAGGCGCCCTGCTCGTGGCAGGGTCTACGGTCGCATTCACGCATATTGCAAATGCGAAGGATTCTCCCAAGAATCCACCTGTCCACCTCTCAGTCGATGATGCTCCCGTAAAACCTAATGGCGGGTATCAAACGACTTTTGCCCCCGTGGTAAAAAAAGTTTCCCCAGGCGTGGTCAAGATTTCGGTTTCTTCCAAAGCAGCTCCCGTTCAGATGGAGGAACTGGGCGAAAATAATGAATTGCTTCGACGTTTCTTCGGCGACCAGTTTAACCAGCAGCAAAGAAGACAACGCTCGCCTAAACAGGAAGGCCTCGGTTCAGGTGTCATCGTCAGTAAAGATGGTTATATCCTGACCAACAACCACGTCGTTGATCACGCTGATCAAATTAAAGTTGAACTGAATGATGGCCGCGAATTCACCGGCAAGGTCATCGGAGCCGATGCCAAATCGGACATCGCCGTGGTCAAAATCGATGCCACCGATCTTCCTTATGTAATGCTGGCGAATAGCGATAAAATCGAAGTGGGCGATCTCGTGCTCGCAGTTGGCAATCCATTTGGTATTGGCCAAACTGTCACCATGGGTATGGTCAGCGCCACGGGCAGGGCACACATGGGTCTTGATTACGAAGACTTCATTCAGACCGATGCCGCCATCAACCCGGGCAACTCCGGCGGTGCCCTCGTTGATGCTGAAGGTCGCCTGGTCGGCATTAACACTGCCATTATCAGCCGCTCCGGAGGCAATCAGGGCATCGGGTTCGCGGTCCCTGTGAATCTTGCCCGTTATGTGATGGAGAGCATCGTTCAAAACGGTCGTGTTGTTCGTGGTTATGTCGGCCTTGGCATACAGCCGCTCAACGCCGCCCTTGCTGAGCAGTTCAAAATCAAAGGTGGCAAAGGCGCCTTGGTGGGTGAAGTCCGCGCCAAGGGGCCCGGCGAAAAAGCTGGCGTCAAATCCGGTGATGTTATCGTGGAATTCAATGGCAGGCCAGTCAACGACAGCCAGCATTTCCGCTTGGAAGTCGCTCAGATTGCGCCTGGCGCCAAAGTCCCAATGAAAGTGCTTCGTGATGGTGAAAAGAAGACTCTTGAAGTCGCCATCCAGGAAATGCCCGGCGACTTGAAAACGGTGGAAAACAAAGTAGTGGAAGCGCAAAAAGAAGACGCCCTCAACGGAGTTGAAGTCGCAGATATCGAAACAGCCCGCGGCCAAATCAAAGTCCCTCGCGAAATCCATGGCGCTCTGGTTACCCAGGTGGATCCTGACTCTGCTGCTTATGATGCTGGTATTCGACAGGGCGATGTGATCCAGGAGATTAACCGCAAGCAGGTCAGGAATGCCGAAGACGCGGTCACAATGTCTGAAAACATCAAGGAAAAGAAAATCCTCCTCAAAGTCTGGAGCAATGGAAACACTCACTTCGTCGTCGTCGACGAATCAAAAGTCGGTTAAGCCGAAACTGTAAAGAAATAGAAACAAGGGTTGAGTTTGAAACACTCAACCCTATTTTGTTGATATGCGAGTAATGGTGGTCGAGGACGACCAAAAAATTGCCTCCTTCGTTGTGCGCGGACTCAAGGAAAATGGGTTCGCTGTCGACCTCTGCAAAGATGGGGAAGAGGCTCTCGTCTTCGGCCGATCCGCCCCTTATGACCTCGCCGTCATCGATATCATGCTGCCTAAGCTCGACGGGCTTTCTCTCATCTCACGCCTTCGCTCCGAAAATATCGTTTTCCCCATTCTTGTTCTCAGCGCCAAAGCCGGCGTCGATGACAAGGTCAAGGGCCTACAGTCTGGAGCCGATGATTACCTCACCAAACCTTTCGCTTTTTCCGAACTCCTCGCCCGGCTCCAGGCTCTTATACGTCGATCCACCCGCGCTGTGGAACCGACCCGTTTGAAAGTGGGAGATTTAATCATGGACCTCCTTTCGCGCGAAGTCTCTCGTGCCTCTCAGAAAATTGAACTTCAGGCCCGTGAATTCTCGCTCCTTGAATACTTGATGCGCCATCCAGGCCGCCCTGTCACAAAAACCATGTTGCTGGAACATGTCTGGGATTATTCGTTCGACCCGCAAACCAACGTGGTGGATGTCCTCGTCTGTCGTCTTCGTAACAAGATCGATAAGGACTTTCCCAAAAAAATGCTGCAAACCATTCGGGGAGTGGGTTATGTCCTTAAACCAGCATAAAATAATAACCGGCGGCATCAGCTTCCGCCTCAATGCCTGGTATGCGGCCATCTTCCTTCTCAGCGTGGTTGCTTTCTCCACTCTCCTTTACCTGCTTTTCTCCATCGCCTTGGAACGCAAGGAAAATGAGGTGGTCGAAGCCAGGCTCAACGAGTACGCGGCCATTTACCGTTCGGATGGGGTCTACGGCCTTCGTCAATCCACCTCGGTGGAATCGGAAAAAACCTACTATGTGAAACTGCTGAGTCGCAACGGCAGGACTCTTTTCCTCAGCGTACCTAATGACTGGATCACTTTCGACCCCGAGAAAGTTCAGCTGGGGCCCTTCCAGGCTCATCGCGTTTGGCTCCGTGTTCCCAAAGACTCGGAAAAGGATTTGGTCCTCCTGGCTTCCGAGATGCTCGATGGCACGATTCTCCAGGTTGGCCGCAGTACCAACAACCGCGAGACTATCCTGCAACCTTTCCGAAAAGCATTCTTCATCATTGTTCTCCCCATTGTTGCCCTCGGCCTTCTTGGTGGATGGGTGCTGGCCAACAAAGCTATGAATCCGGTGCGAAATATCCTCGCCACGGTCCAGGAAATTATCCAAACGGGAAATCTTGAGAAACGCGTCCCGGTAAAAATGACGGGCGATGAACTTGATGAACTGGCTCGCACTTTTAACATCATGTTGGAAAAGAATAACAAGCTTATCAACGACATGCGTGAGTCTCTCGATAACGTGGCCCACGACCTGCGCACTCCGTTGAGCCGGATGCGTGGCGTGGCAGAAATGGCCCTCGAAAATCCGGAAGATGGCTCTCGGGCCAGGGATGCCCTCGCTGACTGCGTTGAAGAAAGCGAAAAAGTACTGACCATGTTGCGGACAGTCATGGACGTCGCCGAAGCCGAATCCGGAGCCATGCAGCTCAATCTGGAAAAAAGTGATCTTTCAAAATTGGGGGCGGAAGTTGCTGAACTTTACGAATACGTTGCCCAGGAAAAGCAAATTACGATTACCGGCCATTTTGATCACCCGGTGTTTGCCACTATTGATAAAGTACGAATCCGGCAGGTGTTTGCCAATCTGCTCGACAATGCAATCAAATACACTCCCACCGGGGGAACCGTGGAACTTTACACCAAACTCGAAAGTGAACACCCGCAATTCATTTGCCAGGACTCAGGAATGGGGATCACCAAAACTGAACAGGAACGCGTTTGGGACCGCCTCTATCGAAGCGACAAAAGCCGCTCACAACCCGGCCTCGGTCTTGGTTTGAGCCTCGTGCGCGCCATCATCCAGGCCCACAAGGGGAGTGCAACCATAGAAAGCGAAGAGAATCGCGGCACTCGAATCACCATCACATTTTAATGCCTCTCGGGTGAAAGTTTAAAGGCTGCCAGCTTTGCAATTTGCCAATTTTTCAACTTTTAGGTCCAGGACTTCCCTGAGCTTTCTTGTTAATTGCTCGGGTGAAAATGGCTTTTCCAGAAAACTCAGGCCTTCTTCCAAAACTCCATGCTGCGCCAGCGCATCATCCGTGTAGCCTGACATCAGCAAGACTTTGGTTTTTGGCATCTCCAGCTTTATCTGGTCGCACAGTTGTTTGCCGCTCATCCGCGGCATGATCACATCTGTCAGGACCAAATCGAACGGGGGCTGGCTTCGGAGTATATGCAGGGCTTCTACACCGTCCCTTGCTTCTTGAACGTTGTAACCACATTCTCTCAGAATGACCATCGTCAGTATCCTGACCGCTGGTTCATCCTCCACCACAAGAATAGATTCATCTCCCTGCTCCAGCTTTTTTAATTCCGACCCTGCCAGTTCCTGCCCCGCCGCCTCGGTTCTCGGGAGGTAAATCTTAAAGGTTGCGCCTGCATCGACTTCGCTCTCCACCAGGATGTCTCCCCCGCTCTGGCAAACAATCCCGTAGCATGTCGCCAGCCCGAGGCCCGTTCCTTTCCCAATTCCTTTTGTCGTGAAGAATGGCTCGAATAAATGCGACTTCACCTCGTCAGTCATCCCCGTGCCGTTGTCCGTGACCATTAGCAAAATGTAATCGCCGGGCTTCAGAGTGCGGTCGCGCGTGATCAGCATCTTCTCAATCGTCGCATTGGCGGTCTGGATGGTAAGTTTCCCGCCGCGAGGCATCGCGTCCCTTCCGTTCACCGCGAGGTTCATGATCACCTGTTCGATCTGGCCGCGGTCTGCTTTCACATTTCCCAGGGACTCGTCCACTGCTATCGACAAATCAATATCTTCCCCAATCAATCGTCTGAGCATTTTTTCCATTCCGGACACCACCACATTTAAATTCAGGACTCGCGGCTGCAGGACTTGTCGGCGGCTGAATGCAAGCAACTGGCCAGTCAATGCTCCCGCCCGGCCTGTCGCATTCTGGATTTCAATGATATGCCTCTTCATGACGCTGCCCTCTTCAAGCTGTGCCAATGTTAATTCACAATAACCGCCAATTACGGTCAGCATGTTGTTGAAATCATGCGCCACCCCGCCCGCTAATCTTCCCACCGCCTCCATTTTTTGCGATTGCCTTAATTGCTCTTCGCTTCTTAGCAGGGCTTCTTCGGCCTTTTTCATCTCCGTTATGTCCTGGACTGTTCCCAGCATCTTGACCGGTTTTCCGCTGCTATCGAAGATCGTCTCAGCGCGGCCCTGGATGACTCGTTCTGTGCCATCCGGTAATTTCACCCGGTGATCGCACACAAAGGACTTCCCGGTTCGCAGCGAGTCTGCCATGATTTCATTCACTCGAGGCAGATCGTCCGGGTGAACCCGCAAGAGGCAAATTTCCATCGGCGACCCTTCATCCTCCGGCTTATGTCCGTATAACCTTTTGGTTTCGTCGGACCACCAAACCTGGTTTGCAGCCAGATCCCATTCCCAGCTTCCAAGGCGCGCGATTTGCTGGGCTTGCGCCAATTGCGCCTGACTGCTTCTGACTTCTGCCTCCACCTGTCGGCGCTGGTTGATTTCCCTTCGCAGATCGGCGGTTCGTTCCGTCACTGTTTGTTCGATCTCTTCTTTTGAAAACTCAATCATCGCCTGCCGTTGCGCCACCAGGAACATCTCGCCCAGACTTTTTTGAATCGAGATCAGCAAAAAAGTGACTTCAAAAACCACCCAGCCCGCGTGCTCCAGAGATCTCCAGATTGGAGCGTTTGACTCTCCATATACCGATTGTGGCCAAAAAAAGCCACGCATCAGATGGTCGATATAGACAATGGCTGAGCCGGATACCATTACGCGCCAGTCCCGATAAAAGGCCAGGATCGCCAGCGAGCCAAATACGTGAAAATGAGTTTCAATTCGCCCCCCTGTCAAATGGATCAGCAGTGCTGACATGAGCATTTGGCCTATCGCTATGACATGACGAGTCGAGGTTTTGCCCGGCTGCAGAAATGCCAGCATCACTGGAAACACTGTCAGCACTCCTCCGAGCAGCAGTGCCACCCACACATGGGGATGCACCTGGCTCTCCTTGCCAGCCCAGGTTAATGGAGAGATCCAAATTGCCAGGCACACCGCAAAGAACCACTGGCAAATCATCAACCAGCCAAACAGTTGATCTGTGTGGCGAATGATATTTTGGTGGTGCTCCTGGTATAATTTCCCGGCTCTTTCGGTCACCGCCTCTGCCAGGGTTGGAGTGTGAGGTTTTGCCACGTTCATGGTTTGCCGGTCACTTCGCAACTCAGCAGCGAACATCCGTAAACAGGCGTCGTGCGCAGATCGAATCGTGTGCCAGTAAGCAGCCTGGCGATTGTCTCTTCCCCTTCATTTTCTCCTTCATGCCCGCGTCCTGACGTTATTCCCCCTTTAAAAAGGAGCCTTCCATCTGTCCCATACAAATAAACAGTACCCGAGGTTTGTGCTCCAAATCTTAAAGCTTCGCGACCTCCCATATCTTTCATGACCGAGACCCCTGGGATGGCCGCCGCCGTTTTCCACAAGTCGGAATAACTCCAGTCGGCGGTAAAATCTTCGGGTTGATAGAACCAGACCTGGGCATTCACTTTTCCTTCCTTTCGCGCTAAAAGTCGGTTTAATTCTTCAATCGTTGCACGGGTGCATGGGCACTGGGGATGTGCAAACACGATCAACTCTGGTCGGCTCGAATCTCTTCTTATGGCCGATTCGTTGGGCCAGAATCCGGGAGCCTGTGCACTTTGTCCCGGCGTTTTTTCATAATTCAGGACGAAGGCAAAACCTGCCCCGACCAGCAAAAGCCAGGCTAGGCAAATAGCTCCACGAATAGTGGTTCCCGAAATCATGGGAATATCCAAGCAATGGACATGCCGTTCATAAAGCGTTTTTTAATGGCACGGGCAACATCCATGTGCCTGTTTTCTCAGTTTTCAGCTTTTTTGTAGAAAAATGCATCCGCATGGTGAAATATTTCTCAGGCAGTTTCAACCCTGGACATAGCTTCCTTTTGTTTTGGCCTTTTGCATTAAGTGTTAACCCATCACAGAGTTCGAGGGGCTTAAAACTTGCCAAGCCAAAAGGCCGCGACATAGTTTCTCCGCCTTGATATTAGCGACGGTCACCAAACCGCCATGAATTACCGCATTTTTTTGAAATTTGTCCCCGTTTTGCATCTAGCCGTTTTTTTCAGTTTTTTCTTTTCCCAGAAAATTGCCCACGGTGCAGAGCCAGCCCAGCCGCCAGGCCCACTGTTGACCAATGTGCTTCAGGTTCTTCAATTTAGTCCGTCCAGGGCCGGTCAAATCACCCCCGTTCGACTTCGCGCGGTCATAACCTATGCTGATTCCGACTGGGGCATTTATTTTTTAAAGGACCAGACCGGGGGCGTCTACATTGAAAATAGCAGGACCGGAGCCAGACTCGAGGAGGGTATGCAGGTTGAAGTTGAAGGAGATGCTTTAATCAGTGCCTTTGCCCCTATCCTTCGCACAAGTAAGATACTTGTTCTTGGTCAGCAGGAACTTCCTGACGCTCCGTTCGTTTCCTTTGAACAGTTGGCGGGAGGCAAGCGCGACAGCCAATGGATAGAATTGGACGCCATCCCGAGTTCCGTGACAATTTATGGAGGTCACCTCCGCCTCGAGTTCAGTGATCTTCGACAAGTTCAGGCATTTATCCCCTGGCCTTCCGACAAATCAATTCCTGCCGATCTTGTAGACGCTCGCGTCCGGTTGCGCGGCGTCTGTGCCACTCGTTTCAACGCCCGCGGACAACTTCTCGATTATCGCCTATTTGTACCGAATCTTGCCTCGATACACATTCTCGAGCCTGGACTCGCCGATCCTTTTTCAGCTCCCATGCAGAGTCTCTCCGCCCCCTTGAATTATCGAAATGCCGCCCGCTTTGGACATCGAATCAGGTCTCAGGGCATCGTCAGCGCCCAAACTTCGCCTTTCGATATCTTTGCTCAGGACGACAAAGGCGCCATTCAAATAAAAACTTCTACCACCGTGACTTTTCAGCCCGGCGATCAAATTGAGGTTGTGGGATTTCCGGATGTGGATGGGGCAACTTTGCGATTATTGCACTCCCAGGTAAGGCGAGTGGGCACTGGGGGTGCCCTGCCGAAAGCTGCGAAAGTCGATCTTCTAAACACATTAAACGACGACTGGGACGCTAAACTGGTCACAGTGGAGGGAGAATTAATGGACATGGTTTCGCGGACCAATGGAGTGGAGCTGTTTATGAGGGCGGGCCCGCGATTTTACGAGGCTCTCCTGCCAGAATCCAGGCTGCAGGGAATTCTGCCCGGTTCCCGGCTCGTGCTCACCGGTATAGGCAAGGTCAAGTTGGACGAAGATCAGCATCCGGTGGGATTCTCTCTGATTCTCCGGACGCCACAAGACGTGATCGTAAAAACTGCAGCTCCCTGGTGGACCATCCGCCGTGTCGTGAATATCTTTGGTGCCGCCCTCCTGATTACCTTTGCCTGGCGAATGCACGGCCTTCGCAGGGAAGCCAGGCTGAAAAATGAAAGCGAAGAACGTTTTCGTCTTCTCAGCAGCGCCGCATTCGAAGGAATTGTCATTTCTTACCAGGGCATAATCCTCGAAGCCAACCAGCAGATCGCTGACATGATCGGATGCAACCTCCCGGAGCTGATAGGCCGTCCGGTTTCCGAATTCGTTGGAGAGGAAACGAAAGGACTCGTCGAGGAAAAAATTCGCAGTGGTTTTGAAGGCCTGTATGAAAGCCTCCTTCGGAGAAAGGACGGCGTTACCCTTCAAGTGGAATCCCGTGCAAAGATTGCTATTTTCAAAGGCCTTAGAGTTCGATTCACCGCTCTTCGTGACATTACCGAGCGCAAGCGTGCCGAGGAGCAACAGGCCCGCCTGTTCATGGCAGTGGAGCAGGCCGGCGAATCCATGATGGTCACCGATCTCCAGGGCCAAATTGTCTATGTCAACCCTGCTTTTGAACGCTTGACCGGCTTCTCGCGAAATGAAGCCCTTGGCCAGAACCCACGCATCCTGAAGAGCAATGAGCAGAATCCCTCTGTTTATCAGGAACTTTGGCAAACCCTGGTTCGAGGTCAGATTTGGCGGGGCCACTTGATCAACAAACGAAAAGATGGCCGCTCAATAGTGGAGGAGGCCGTGATCTCTCCAGTTCGCGATGCTGCCGGCAGAGTCGTGAATTACGTCGCCGTGAAACGAGACATCACTCTTCAGCGTCAAATGGAGGAAGAACTCCGCCAATCGCAAAAGATGGATGCCGTCGGCCGCCTCGCAGGCGGAGTGGCTCACGACTTTAATAATATTCTTGCCGCTATTCTGCTTGGCCTTGAAACGCTGAAGGGCAGGGGCTGTCTCGACGATGACTGTAGGGATTCCATCTCCGAACTTGAAAATTCAGCCCGCAGGGCCGCCCGTTTGACCCGCCAGTTGTTGATGTTCGGCCGCCGGTCTGTGCTTGATATTCGAACTATTGACATTAACGAGGTTTTGTTTGAGTTAAACAAAATGCTCAGGCTTCTTCTTGGCCAGGACATCACTTTCGAATTCCTGAACGAAAAAGGAATCCCGCTGGTGGAGGCTGACCGGGGCATGATGGAGCAGGTTGTTGTGAATCTTTGCGTCAATGCGCGGGATGCCATGCCTCATGGCGGCAAAGTCACCATTCGCACCAGTTCCGTCCAGGTTACACCCGAACTAGCGGCAAAAAATCCGGACGCCATCCAGGGCCGCTTTGTTTGCTTGTCTGTGCAGGATAACGGCTGCGGCATTGACCAGAACTCCCTCGTGGCCATTTTCGAACCCTTCTACACCACCAAAGCCATCGGAAGAGGAACAGGTCTTGGATTGGCTTCAGTCTATGGCATCGTCAAACAACATCGCGGGTGGATCGAAGTGCAAAGTCATTTGCAGCAGGGCTCTGAGTTCCGCGTCTTCCTTCCCGCCAGCAGCGTGGCTGTAAAACCCATCTCCACTTCCGCTATTCCAGCAATTCAAGGTGGATCTGAAACCATACTTCTTGTCGAAGATGAGGACGGGGTGCGTCGCCCCACCAGCGCTTTGCTGCAAAAGTGGGGATATGGTGTCCTGGAGGCGGCAAACGCTTCTGATGCCCTGGTCATTTGGAGCCTGCATCGGGAGCAAATAGATATGCTTTATACCGATGTTGTCATGCCGGGCGGCATGAGTGGTCTGGCCCTGGCCACCCGGTTAAAGGCGGATAAACCTTCCTTGAAGGTCTTGGTTTCCAGCGGTTACAGCATCGAAATCCTGGCGCACGAAGAATCTATCCTGGAAGAAGCCGTTTATCTTCCCAAGCCCTACATGCCCCACGAACTCGCCTCCACTCTTCGTATTTGTTTTGATAATTCAGACTCCATCAAAACCGGCCCATGACCGCTCGGGGCCGGGGACTATTTGGCTATTGCCGCTCAAGAACTAATCGCCGGTCAATTCAGTTTCACACCACATTCGTGGTTCCTTTCTGATTGTTGTAACGATCCTCCCGTTTCACGACTCCCCTATATCGCTCACACTTTAAGATGGCATTTTTCCAAAGCTCAACCTTAACTTCCTCTAATCACTTTAGAGGCATGCATGCCTTTGTCGTAGTAAGACTATGAGATCGTTTAATTCTGTTTTTTCCATGTGCGTGGCAGGTTCCTTTGTGTTGGGAACCCACTCCGCCTACTCGCAATCTTCCACCGATGTCGTTCGTGGACCTTTCTACTCCGGCACCATTACGGCTGCTGGTCGAAACGCCCAGCCCATCGCCGCCAAGGGCGTTGTCGTGACCGTAGGGACAGACAAAAAAGCCTGGGTCTGCTACGATACCGACTTGCTCCGGGTTACCGTCGGGTGGACAGGTTCCTATCTCGATTTCAAGGGCACTCAAACTCAAATTGCCTGGCCGCCGCCGCCATCCGTCCGGGAAACTCCTCTTTTCTCCAACATGACCGCCCCCGGTTGGTCGAAAAACAAGAGTTTCGAGGATCCGCGTCCAAACCATCAGGGACCTCTTCCCAAAGATTGGGCTCATTACACAGGCCTCTATCAGAATGGAGACCAGGTCATATTCTCCTATAAGGTCGGCGAAAATGAGGTTCTCGACATGCCCGGCTACGAAGGGCAGCCCGGCGCCGGCGCTTTCACCCGAACCTTGAACATCAAAGCCTCCAAAGTGGAGCAATCCATCGCCATCCTTGATGCTCCCGCTGGAGCCTCAACCGATCTTCTGGCCAAAACCGAAGGCAAAACCACTTACGTCACAGTCGGCGGCAGTAAGAAAATGGCAATCGTCGTCGCTGGTGCTGAAAAGGATCTGACCTTCGACAACATCAATGGCCAAATCAGCCTGAAAATCCCTTCTCATTCGAAAACTCTTCGAATGAAAGTTTTCATCGCTTCGGTGGCTGATGATGCTGCGGCACAGGCGCTCGCTGCGGGGTCGCAGGGAACACCTCTTGATCTTTCCTCCCTTTGCAAAGGCGGTCCTTCTCACTGGAATGAATTAGTAACGACCCAGGGCACCCTCGGTACCAATCAAGAGGCTTATGTTGTCGATACCATCACTGAGCCTTTTACCAACCCTTACAACGCCAAAACTTTCTTTGGCGGGTTTGACTTTTTTGAAGATGGCCGCGCTGCCATCTGCACGTTCCATGGCGACGTCTGGGTCGTTTCCGGCCTCGATTCCAAACTCGATAAAATCACTTGGAAACGTTTCGCCACCGGCCTTTTCCAGCCCCTCGGCCTCAAGATTGTCAAAGAAACAGTCTATGTCCTCGGCCGTGACCAAATCACTATCCTCAAGGACCTCAACAAAGACGGGGAAGCCGACTATTACCAGAATTTTAACAACGACACCGTCGTCACCGAAAATTATCACGAATTCTGTTTGGATTTGTGGACCGATCCCGATGGCAATTTCTACTTCTGCAAAGGCGCTCCTTGGGAACCGAATGTCACCTCTCCTTCCCAGGGTTGTATGTTCAAAGTCGCCAAAGACGGATCCAAAATGGAAGTCATCGCCACTGGTCTTCGCGCCCCTAACGGCATGGCCGTCGGGCCGCACGGTGAACTCACCGTGAGCGACAACCAGGGTCACTGGATGCCTGCCAGCAAGCTGGACTGGGTTGAAAAAGGCGGCTTCTACGGTATGACCCCTTCCGCCCAAAAAGACATCACTCTGGTTCGCAACGGAACCAACTTTTTGGCCAATCCCAGCAAACCTGAGGATCGCGCTAAATTCGGCATCAAAGGCTGGCTTCTGGAATCACCCATTCCTCAAACCTACGATCAGCCCATGGCCTGGATTCCTTATGGCGTGGACAATTCCAGCGGTGGCCAGGTTTGGGTCAACAGCGACAAATGGGGACCTCTCAAGGACAAATTGCTTTTCATGAGCTACGGCAAATGCACCCTGTTTGAAGTCATGCCAGACAAGGTCGATGGCACCCGTCAGGCTGCCATGGTTCAGCTCCCTCTCAAATTTAACACCGGCATCATGCGCGGTCGCGTGAATCCCAAAGACGGCCAGATCTATGTCGCCGGCTTGAAAGGCTGGCAAACCAGCGCCGCCAATAACGGCGGTTTCTATCGCGTTCGCCACACCGAGTACCCCACCTTGCTTCCTCTTGCGTGGCACGCCGCCAAAGGCGGAATGAAACTCACCTTCTCCACCGAGCTCGATCCAAAAACTGCGGCTGACGCCGGCAACTACAGCGCCCAGCAATGGAACTACTTCTATAGCGGCAACTATGGATCCCCTGATTTCAGCGTCGCTACACCCACGAAAAAGGGCCGCGACACCATCGAAGTCAAAAGCGCCAGACTCCTGCCCGACGGCAAATCAGTCTGGCTCGAAATCCCAGAACTCGCTGTTGCAGATCAATTCAACCTCAAATATAACATCGAAGCCAAATCGGGCGGAACTTTAAAACAAGACGTCTTCGGCACAGTTCACAAGCTTGCTGACAAATAACATTTATCAAACGTAGAAAGGCCGCATCGAAAACCGATGCGGCCTTTTGATTCTGGGGGTGCCTTCGGAACCTGAGCTCACAATCGAATTCGGTTTTACTTCTTTGAGTCGAGCTGGATACTTTGCCAGCGGCTGGAGCAACTCTAGTGGTTCTGAACAGAAATGAGTTTCATATTTAAAAATAAGAAAATCCTGATCATCTCCCAGCAACCCTGGGGCGAAGTCAAAATCTCCAAGCACCACTACGCCCTCGAACTGCTCTGCATGGGCAATCAGGTTTTCTTTCTCAATCCTCCGGACCCTTTGCTCTCCCGCCCGGTCGAAGTAAAACCGAGTCCCGAAGGCATACATTTGGTTTCCTATCGTCCATGCTTTCCGTTCGTCATCCGCTTTCACGCCCGTCCTCTTTTCGATTTTTTAATGCGGTGGCAGATCAAAAAAATTCTTAAGGAAATTGGCGTCCAGTTGGATGTCGTCTGGTGTTTTGAGTTCAATCTCTTCACGGATCTAAGTCTCTTTGGAGCCCCTGTTAAAATCTATCATCCGGTGGATCCGCTTTCCGCCCCATACCAAATTGCCCCTGCGCTCTCTGCCACCATCGTCTTCGCCGTTTCGCAGGATATCCTTGATTCATTCAAAAAGATCCCAACGCCGCATCACGTGATCAATCACGGACTCTCCTCCGCCTTTGTGGAGCCGCCCTTGGTCCCGGATTTCACTCAAAAACTCTCCTCCATTAAAGTCGGCTATGTTGGAAATCTCTCCCGGTCTAATGTCGATCTCCCTCTTTTCCGCCAGCTCATTTCTGATTATCCTCAGGTCGAGTTCCACATCATCGGTCCCATGGCCTCCAAAAGTAATCTCGGCGGGGAAGGTTCCGGTGAAACGGTAGCGTTTCTCGAATTTATCAACAGCTCTCCCAATGTCATTTGTCACGGCCAAAAACCGCCGTCGGAGGTGGCTCGCATCATCCGTGACATGGATGCTTTCCTTCTCTGTTACCAAAAAGTCCCAGGCATTTATGACCTCTCCAATTCTCACAAAATTCTCGAGTATCTGAGCACCGGCAAAACCGTCGTTTCAAGCAGGATTTCAACCTACGAAGGCCGGGATCTCCTGGTCATGGGCGAACCCGAAGAAATGAAGGAGTTATTCCGAAAGGTGATGAATGACCTGCCTTTTTACAATAGTGCCGGGAACCAAAAGAGGCGAATGGCCTTCGCCCTCGAAAATACTTACCGCAAACAAATCGAAAGAGTGGAAGCGTATTTAACCGACCTTCATGTTGAAGCACGACCATAAGCAGAGAGATTTGCCGATCTTTACCTCCTTTTTCGAATTCCATCACCTCTCCAACGTCTAATATCCACGTCTTTGACCAAACCTTATGCTCAAGCCCCTGATTCTCAAAAATTGCCGACCTCTTTTAGCCGCTATCTGCCTTTCTTGCCTCGTTTCGGGTGGCTTTACCTCTATCGCCCTGGCTGCCGATGAAAAACCTGTCGCCGCGCATCAGGACCAGTTGGTAAAGAAGGTCTCTGTGGAAGAGTTTGATAAGCTTCGCTCCGCGAAAACCAACGTTGTGCTCGACGTTCGCTCCGCCAAAGAATTTCAGGCGGGCCATATTCCCAATGCCGTCAATATCGACGTCAATTCCCCCGATTTCGACAAAAAAGTCGCCGAGCTCGACAAAAGCAAAACCTATCTCGTTCATTGCGCCGCCGGAACTCGCAGCGCCAAGGCCTGTGGCAAGCTGGAAACCGTTGGGTTTAAGCAACTTTATGACCTGCCGGTCGGCTTCCGGGGCTGGGAAAAAGCTGGCAAACCCATAGAGAAATAATTGCCTTCGATGAAGTTCAACCGTAATTATTTTGGCGGATCGCTTCTGACCACCTTCGTTTCTGGGTGCGCTGCGCTGTTGTCTTTCACCCTTTCACCCGGAGCCACCGCCGCCCCTTCATCGAAAGCCACCCAGCTTGCTCTCGAAAAAGGGTTTGATAATTCCATTCATCCCTTCCTGGATAATTACTGCCTCGGATGTCACGGCGGTAAGGACAAGATAAAAGGAGAATTGGATTTGCGACCGTTCACCAGCCTCGAAGCTGTTGCCCTCGACGAACGTCGCTGGAAGTTGATTCTTGATCAGGTCACCGAAGCCAACATGCCCCCCGAAGAGGCAAAGAAACAACCTTCTCCTGAGGAACGCAAAGCCCTCGTCGAATGGATCAAGTCGATGCGCAAACATGTGGCCGAACGTAATCCCGGCGATCCCGGTGTCGTCCTCGCCCGTCGGCTCAGCAATGCCGAATATGATTACTCCATCCGTGATTTGACCGGAGTCGATATCCGTCCCACGCGCGAGTTTCCTGTCGACCCGGCCAACCAGTCAGGTTTTGACAATACCGGTGAATCGTTATCCATGTCGCCTTCTCTGGTGAAGAAATACCTCGAAGCTGCCCGCAACGTTGCCGACCACCTGGTCCTCAAACATGATGGCCTGGCCTTCGCCCCCCATCCGGTCATTGCTGACACGGATCGTGACAAGTATTGCGTGAATAAAATCCTCGAATTTTATCACAATCAATCCACCGACATTGCCGATTATTTGGTCGCCTCCTGGAAATTCAGGTTTCGCAAGGAACTCGGGAAACCAAAAGCCACCTTGGAAAGCATCGCCGCCGAATCCAAAGTCAGTCCTAAATATCTCAAAACAGTTTGGAACGCATTGCAACAGCCCGGTGAAGATCTCGGCCCGCTGGCCGCACTGCAATCATCGTGGCGCGCCCTTCCAAATCCCACCACCGCAAACCTGCAGGAAGTTCGTAAAAACTGCGAAGTTCTCCGTAACTGGGTGGTGCAGCTGAGAAATAAGGTAAAACCGGAAGTCAGAAATCTCACGGTTCGTGGGATGAATCCCGGAGCCCAGGCCGTCGTGCTTTGGAAGGATAGACAAATGGCCGCCAACCGCACTCTCTATGGGGGATTAATAAAACTCGATGACTCCAGCTTGCCGCCTGATCCAGTCTCGCAACGAGTCATGGCTACTCCTTCTGAACCGGATGCCAAAGCAAGATACGCCGAGGCTTTTAAAAGATTTTGCGCGATCTTTCCGGATGCCTTTTATATTTCTGAACGTGGCCGCGTTTTCATCGATAATGAAGAAAAAGGGAATGTCGGGCGTTATTTGAGCGCAGGCTTCCACAACCAAATGGGTTATTTCCGCGACGATGGCCCTCTTTACAACATGCTTCTCAATGAGAACCAACAGCGCGAACTGGATGGCCTGTGGGAGGATTTCAATTATGTCTCCAGCATCCCCACCCGCCAGTACATGGGACTCATTTGGTTTGAGCGCTCGGAGTCCAGTTTTCTGCGAGGGACCGAGTTTGATATTTTCCGGGCCGAGGATAAAGACACCACCACCGAGGTCAGGATTAAACAATTTGCTGATTTGTATGTAAGCAAGGTCGAGCGCACCACCACCAACCAGGTGATTGTGGAAGCTGCCGTTGATCACTTCAAACGGGTAAATCAGGACATTCGCGGGGTTGAAAAAACAAAGGAAAAAGCGGAGCCGATTCATCTGCAACAACTCCAGGTCATAGCTGAGAAAGCCTATCGTCGTCCCCTCACAACGAAGGAAAAGGAATCCATTGTTGCCTTCTACCGGGAGCTAAAGGAGAAAGACGCTCTTAGCCACGAAGACGCCATCCGCGATACTCTCGTGCGGGTGCTGATGTCCCCCAACTTTAATTATCGTGTCGATATCGCCCCAGGCACGAAAAAACTGGTCGCGCTTTCTGATTTCGATTTGGCCAGTCGTCTCAGTTATTTTCTTTGGTCCAGCCTGCCTGATGAGGAATTATTAAAAGCTGCTGCTTCGGGCGACTTGCACAAGCCAGCCATTCTTGCCAGACAAGTTCGCCGCATGATGAAGGATGCGAAGATTCAGGGCCTGGCCACCGAGTTCGCCGGCAACTGGCTTGATTTTCGGCGCTTCCAGGCTCACAACGCCGTTGATCGCGAACGCTTCAACACTTTCAATGATGATCTCCGCGAAGCCATGTTTGTAGAACCCGTTCGCTTCACCACCGACGTTCTGGAGAACAATCGATCCATCCTCGATTTTCTTTTCGCCAAAGACACTTTCGTTAATCCAACTCTGGCCCGCCATTATGGCATGCCCGTTCCCAATGTCTCCTCGAACACCTGGGTCCATATCGACGATGCCACTCCTTACCAACGCGGCGGTATTCTTCCCATGTCCGTTTTCCTCACCAAGAATGCTCCCGGACTCCGGACGAGTCCGGTCAAGCGAGGCTACTGGGTGGTGCGAAATGTTTTGGGCGAACACATTCCCGCACCTCCGCCAAAAGTTCCAGAACTGCCTGCGGATGAAAGCAAACTGGGCGAATTAACCCTGCGCGAAACTCTCGCCAAACATCGCGAAGACAAATTATGCGCCACCTGTCATGCCCGATTCGACGCTGTAGGTCTTGTCTTTGAGGGCTTCGGTCCTGTCGGTGATCTGCGAAAGAAAGACATGGGCGGTCGCCCGGTCGATACCCACGCTCTTTTTCCCGATGGTTCGGAAGGATCCGGTATGGAAGGCTTGAAAACTTATCTGGGCAATCAACGCAAAGCCGATTTCCTGGATAATTTCTGCCGGAAACTTCTCTCCTATGGGCTGGGCCGCACTTTGCAACTTTCCGATGAAGCGACCATTACCCAAATGCTGGCTCGGCTCAAAGCCGATAACTATCGAGTCGAGGGTCTCATCGAGACCATTGTCACCAGCCCGCAATTCCTGAATAAAAGAGGGCAGGGTGTCCTCGTTTCCAATTAAGCTTATGCGCAACCCCATCCTTTCCAAAAGCGGTGTAAGCCGCAGAACTTTCCTCAGAGGCGCAGGTGTGGTCATGGCCCTGCCATGGTTGGAATCTCTTCCCGTCTGGGGCGTCACGTCAGGTAAAGACGGCGTCACCGCGCCAAAACGTTTTGCCACCCTCTTTATGGGCAATGGCATTAACGCCACTCATTGGTGGGCCAAAGGTGCGGGGACAGAAATGGAACTCGGAAAAAGCCTGCAACCATTGGAGCCTTATAAAACAAAGCTGAACTTGATTCACGGCCTTTTCAATAAATCGGCCACCGGGGTGGGCATTCATCCAGGTCAAACCGGCAACATTCTTTCCGGCGTCGCTCTCCAAAAAGGCGCTGAGCTTCATGGCGGCATCAGCATGGATCAGGTGCTCGCGAACCACATCGGCCAGGACACCGTGCAGCCTTCCATGGTCCTCGGCTGCGAACTCCCGGTGACCGGTTACCACGAAAGCAATTTCTCCCTCGCCTACAGTTCTCATATCTCCTGGCAGAACGCCACCTCCCCGGTTCCCATGGAGGAATACCCCTCGCTCGCCTTTGACAGTTTGTTCGATAACCGCGGCAATCAACGCAATAAAAGTATTCTGGATCGTGTCCAGGAAGACGCCGACAGTCTCAATCGCAAAGTGAGCTCGGCCGACAAAGCAAAAATCGACGAGTATCTCACCAGCGTTCGCGAAGTGGAAAAACGGCTCGACACCGCTCGCCTCGCCAAGGACAAGGCCGACGAAAAAATCAAGGAACGTGGAGCCTCCGCCTTCACCATGAAGCGCCCCGAAAATGGCCTTCCGGAAGATCTTCGCGAACACATGCGCCTCATGTGCGACATCCTCGCTCTCGGCTTTCAGACCGATAAGACCAGGGTCGCCAGTCTCCTCCTTTGCCGCGATTTGTCCGGTTTGACCTATCCCTTCCTCGGCGTGAGAAATGGGCATCATTCCGCTTCGCACAATGATTTATCGGATGAGTATGAAAAGATCACTCGCTACTACGTCAGCCAGCTGGCTTATCTCGCCGGAAAGTTGGAATCCATGAAGGAAGGTGATTCCAATGTGCTTGATAATTCATGTCTTATGTTTATTTCCAACATGTGGGCGGGCAGCAAGCATGACTCCACCAAGGTTCCGCTCTTGCTGGTCGGAGGTCTCGGAGGCACCTTGAAGACCGGCCGCGCTCTCGACTATCTCGATAAAGGAAACGAGAACCGAAAGCTCTGCAGTCTTTACCTTTCCCTCATGGACAGGATGGGCGTCGAGCTCCAGGGCTTTGGTGATGCCGCTACTCGCCTCGCCGGTATTTAGTTCCTTCCGCTGCGTCAGTTGTGCGCCACGAAATGGCAGATTTCGGGAGTGCCTTTCTCAGGCCGCTGTCCGGTTTCTGCCACCACCACGTGCTTGTAACAGGCATCCAGAAGTGGAAGGCAGCGCAATCCGATTTCCGGCGAATGAACCTCAATCATCAGAAATGGTTTCTTGGCCTGCAATAATTTGGCAGCGCCCTTCAACACAAATTCTTCAGCGCCCTCCACATCAATCTTCATGAAGTCTGGAGCCGCGTTTCCCTCCGCAATGTAATCATCGAGGGAAATACACTGAACCTCGATCTCATGAATCCCTTTTTCCGTCTTCTGGAAAGTGCTGTTTTGAAGTTTTCCCATCGTCTCTTCCGGCATCAGTTTAAAGATTGCCGTTTCTGTCTTTTCCGAAACCGCCGCCTTTACCAGTTGAATCGGCAACGTTGGGTTCAGCTCAATCAAGGTACTGATTTTTTTGGTGTTCTCCGGCATCGGTTCAAACACCACTACTTTCGAGGCCCCCTTCAACGCCATGACTCCGGAGTAGTATCCTTTATACCCGCCTATGTCGAAACAGACCCATCCCGGTTTCACGTTGTCTGCCAGCGACTGGGCAAACTCAATCTCCCAGGTGCCTATCCAAATCTGTTTGTCCTGCGGCATTTTCACTGGAAATTTGAGGCTTTTCGCAGGTCCCCCCGAAATGACCGCCACAAATTCTTTGTTATCCACCCACCGCTTGATCAAAAACGCCTGGAACTGCTTTAGCCCAGGGATCTTGCGGATCGAATCCCTGGCGGCGAATGGAATTAGATCAACGGCTTTTTGGATGATCCGGGTCATGCTCATATTTTCTTGGTTCCGTCTTGTGGCCGTGGAAGCAAGCACACTCGCCCGGCAACGCGGCGCATCCTAATTAATAGCCATTGGGTTGGAAAGCCTTTGCTTCGTCTTCAGAAACCCCCGCTTCTCAAGTATGAGAACCATCCGATCCCCCTTCAAAATAAAGCGAATACGCCACTTTGAAAGTTGGCAAGGACTTTGCTTTTTACATTTGTGAGAAAATTCCGCCTGACGCCGGGAGGTGAAGTGGGTTCCCTTTTCGGTAAGGTCGGAAATGAGTGTGGTTGTTTAGGGTAACTTGCCCTGCGTGGGGCAGGGTCGGGTTTGGCGAAGTCGTGTGCGCCAAACCCGTTTTTTTTGCACCTGAATGTTATGACCTACCAAAGGAACGATTTCTGTTCACTCACTTGCATATCACCCCTCCAAAGCGTCACCCGCCACGCCAGCAAATCTCCAAACTCCTGGTAATCCTCCCCGGTAAACCGGAAACTCGACCAGGTGCTAAACCATCCTTTCCGGGTCAACTTCGAGGTCAATATCCTTTTCGTTAATGTCTTGTCCCGTATCCCGCGCAATTCGATTTGCACATGCAATGAAGGTGCATCGGCTGCGGAGGCTTTCCACTGCACATCAAAACGCATGCCCGATTGCAGTTTTGGATTGTGACGAAGATACGCCTGATAGGCATCCCTTTCATACAAACTGGGGTCGACGGAGTTCACTCCATCCTTATCCAACAGGAAGGGAAGAACCTTTTTGATTTTGGCGGTCGTAGCCCCGTTGGAAGGGAGTGCACCCCCAAAAAGGAAAAGCCCAAGAATGGCCAGTAAAGTGGAATACTGCGTTAGCCGCATGACCAAAGATTATGCCAACCGCCCGGCAGGGAAAAGAGGTAAATTTCCGAATCCCACAAAAACGACATCCAGGTCTCCCCCCATCAGCCACCCCGATCCAACACCCATTCAAAACAGTGGAGCAATCACTTCAAGACACGGCCGCAAGATCGTAACACCACAGATTCTTCTCGGTTTTCGACAAAGCCGAAAACCCCATTCGAGCTCCAGCGGAGCGAAATGTTTATAGCCAGGGCAGCGCAGCATGCCCTGGTTCATCAATCAGCGCCTCGCGCTCTCGACGCCAATTTTGCAAAATTGGCGCAATCCCACAATTACCCCCATCCACCGGTTCACCGCGAACCGCAAAAGGCAACGCCTGCAACTCCTACCAAGTGTTTATGGAGACTTGATGCAGCCGGTGCAGCGGGTTATTGATCGAAAGTCGAATCATGTGTAGATAATGGCCTTTACGATATTTTCTGTGGTATACGGACGGCACTTTATCCCAATAATAGTGGACAATGAAGGGCAATGATTCGATGCAAAATATTTCGCTCATTAGACGTCACTGTGCGGACCCTTTGAACGAGGAGATTCAAGCGAGCATCCTCAATAATATTGAGTCGATGGCTGCTTCCCTGATTGATAATTTAAATCAGTTTACACCTGAGGAGCGTATGCAAATATATGGTGATTTAACTCCTATTTACGGTTCCTTCGGGAAAAGGGTCTTTGATAATTGGATAGAGGTCGAGACTGACAGTCGTTGCAAAAAACTGGCCTCGCTGATAAAGCATCGGTTCGCCGCGAACCGCAACTAGCGCACCAAAGGTGCAAACGGAATTCAGCCCAGCCCAGTCGGGCTTGTCATTACCCACAAATGGATTTAATTAAAATGGGGCTTGTACTTTTGGTGAATGTACCCATTGTTAAAGGTCATGCAAAATTCATTGCTGACATGCGACCAATGGGCTCGCAAGCATTTTTCCTCGGTTGACCTGGGTGATTGCCGACTCTCATGCCGTCTGGTTAAAGTGGCTGCTGCGCTGGCCAGTAAACCGGGCGGCACTCTGCCCGCTGCGCTGCCGCGATGGCCGGATTTGAAAGCGGCCTATCGATTGTTGGACAACCCTTCACTCACTTTTGAAAAAGCGGGCCAGCCACATTGGCTGAACACGCTAGCCGCCTGTTCCGCGCCCGGGCGCTGGCTGCTTATAGAGGACAGCACATCATTAAACTTCAGTTCGCGCACGCATCTCAGCGGGATTGGCCGCATTGGTGATGATCGCGGGCGTGGGATTAATTTGCATACAAATCTTGCTTTTGCGGTCGGGCCATTGGAGCCCGGAGAACAGCCACGCCTGTCACTGGTCGGCGTGGCCGGGCAGCAGTTGTGGGTTCGGGGCGAAGAGTTAAATCGTGGTAACGTTCCACTGGGGCGCGAGCGAAAGCAGCGGCGTTTTGCACGTTCCCGTGAGTCCGAGCGATGGGGCAAAACGCTGGCTGGCTTGCCAGCGCCTTCGCCAGGCTGCCAGCGAATCTACATCGCCGATCGTGAGAGCGACATCTATGAGTTGTTTGAGCGTTGCGAGCAGGCAGCCTGCGATTATGTAATCCGAGCCTGCCAGGACCGCGCCTTGCTTGAGGCTCCGGGCCCGCTCATGGCCACCATCGGGCAGCAACCGGAATTGGGCCGTTACCAATTGGAGTTGCGGGCTCGTCCCGGGACGCCGGCGCGCACGGTCACCATTGCCATCCGCACCGCCACCGTGTTGTTGCGCGCGCCCTGGCGGCCTGGAAAAAAGTCGCCGCGTCAAATGAATGTGGTGCAGGCGCGCGAAATAAACCCGCCCGCTGGAGCAAGGGAAATTAACTGGACGCTCCTTACCAACCTGGCCTGCGCAAATTTTGAAGAAGCGCGTCAGGTCGTCAAACTCTATGCCTGCCGTTGGATCATCGAGGAATATCACAAAGCGCTGAAAACTGGTGCTGGCATTGAACAAAGTCAGTTGCAGGAATACACGCGAATCAAAGCGCTGGCGGCCATTTTGAGCTTGGTGGCGGCGCGCCTTCTGGGGTTGAAACTGGAAGCGGGCCAAGATCCTGAAGTCCTCGTGGCGGCAGGACAAGTGGAGCCTGAGGTCCTCCAAATCCTGGAGGCAACCTTCGGCCCACCCAAAGGTGGATGGACCCAACATAACTTATGGATATCAATTGCCAGAATGGGCGGATACCTGGCCAGAAACTCCGACGGACCTCCCGGCTGGCAAACTTCGTGGCGCGGTTGGCAACGCCTCTCTCAGATGGTCGAAGGCGTTCTGCTGGTTAAACCACGTTGTGGGTAATGACAAGCCCAGTCGGGCTGGGTATTCGATCCAGCGCACCGCGCTCTCGACGCCAATTTTGCAAAATTGGCGCAATCTGCCTGCACCGGTCTCCTCTACGAAGAAGGCTACTGGCACTGGCCCAAGGCAACAGGGTCGGAAACAGCATCGACTGCTTCGTCCATGTGTGTCCGTGACACAGTCATTAGAAAAAAATAGGAAAACACATCGCAATGTATATCACGAGAAAGACTGAGGCGAGTAGCATGCGTTTGGAGTTAATCCAGATGGAAAATTCCCCTTTTCGTCTTTTCACTCATCGTTTTGTCCATTCCTTCCAGGGTAACATCCCTTTTGGCGCAACGACCTCCTTACCTCCTCCTTTTCCTGCCCCTCGGGTAACAAACTTTTGACGCAATTCGTAATGATATTAACGGAACGCGATGAATTGACAGCCGCTTATTCGTGGCCTAGTTTTTTTAAATCAATTAATTCGCGTGAAGATACGGAGAATCCTATGCCCAACACTATAAAACTGCACTGCGTAATGGCAACGAAACCGGAGAAAATTTACCGCGCTTTTCTTGAGCCGGACGCCATGGCGAAATGGCTTCCGCCGGATGGCTTTGCTTGCACCGTGCATCAAATGGACCCGAAAGTGGGAGGAACGTATCGCATGTCCTTCCGCAATTTTACGACCGGCCAAAGCCACGCTTTCGGAGGGAAATATCTGGAGCTGGTGCCACATGAGCGTCTCCGGTACGTGGATAAGTTTGAAGATCCGAATATGCCGGGTGAAATGACCGTCACCGTCGTTCTTAAAGCAGTTTCCGTCGGCACGGAATTGCACATCACCCAGGAAGGCATACCGGACATGATTCCAGCTGAAAATTGCTATCTGGGCTGGCAACAATCGCTGAAAAATCTCGAAAAGTTGGTCCTGCCGGAAATTCCTAACGAGTAGGAAGGGTATTTGTCGCGGATTAGCGCCAGTCGGAAAGGATGCTTCAAGGCCAAGCGAAACAAGCAGCGTATGGTAAGCGTCATCGTTTCCAAGCATTGTAACCGAGGAAACTCTCACAATGTGGACACATCAAAATACTCTTCTGTCCCTGGAAGCCCAACCCCTCCGTTCTCACCCAAATTGTTGTAAGCACCGCTTTGCAGTAAGGACAATGCGGAGCTTTTCCGTCGGGCGCCTCTTCAAGAGTGATGTTTCCAATGTTGTCCATGTTCGTAATGTGGGTGCTTAACCGAAAAATGTGGAGCTACGATGCTGGTGACAAACTCGGGCTCTCAGTCATTCCATTTTTCCAGGATTCTACCAGCCGTCGCTCCCTGGAACTATAAACAATGCTGGATGTGGGACCATGAGTGATCCTTCAATCTTTTCAGATCATACAGCTTCTAGGTACGGTCTCTATTATAATCAGGAGTCGGTTTCATAATCGCTTGGAAAGCCAACCAGACGCTTCGGGGAACACTCCAGGAGAGTGAAATGTGAAGTTTGAAGGCTTGTACAGCTCCATGTTCTTTACTTGGTTTTAAAGATCATCTTTTTGCCGAGAGCGTCTCCGTGAGTTTGAACGCCAATTTAACAAAATATACGTAATAAAGGACCATACGATGACTTGTAATCCATAATATAAAAATTCACCAACCGCTCGATTCTTAGTTAAGAAACTTGAAACAATGATGAATGGAATAATTAGCACCTCAGTTACCACAGAGGGTCCACTTCGGCCAGCCAACGCGAACAGAAGGAACGTTATCGTCCCCCCACCCACTAAACTGAAAATGAATTGCTTCATAATTTGTTCGGCTCCATCAAGCTAAAACACAAATGATTAGGTCACTGCCAGCAACCTTCCCACCTTGTCGTAGCGGAACCCGGTCACGATTCCTGGTTCATCCTTCTCGGCGATTCTCTGGTCCAGTTCGTCGTAGCTGGTCAGTGTGCCGTTGGTCACCCCATCCACCGCTGGAAACCAGACGGTTTTCCTTCAGTCCAGGAGATCTTACCCATACCGCGTCACCCGGCCCATGGCGTTGATCATCACGTCCGTTAGGCGTTGCTAGACGCACCATTTGCGATATAAATTGCTGAGGACCAATATTCCCCTCGCGTCCTATCCCTACGCCAATCCAGCCAAACGCAAAAACCTCATCTCCTTAATGGGTTGTCCGACCCTGACTCCTCTCATTTTTTAGATGCTGCCCAGCCATTCGCTTGCCAGCAAATAAGTCCAAAAATGAACCGAAAATAGATATCGTCAACGCGGCCACCCAAATATATCGCCACTTTTTGCTGGGATTCCAAGCGGTCATTAGTCCAATTGCGGCGATTAGTATCAGAAGCCCAAATAAGGGCAGATCATCGGGAGGCACTCCCAGTGACCCGACCGTAAGCACGAATAGAGCACAGAATACCAAGAGCAAAATACGAGATAAGCTTTGTTTCATGCGGTTCAAATTTACCATGTAGAATTGAATAAGTCTCCGTTTATGAAATAACCTTTCTTCCCAATAGCGACGCTTGAGCCATATAGGCCACCAAACTGAGCAATCCCGACCCCACCACCGACTGTAACGTTAGGTGGATGCGTAACTATTTGATTAAATTTTCTCGGCCACGGAGGCATGGCCCAGACGTCTATTACTAAAAGCGATACATTCCCAAGCGGCTCAAACTTTGCCTGTAATGTCATTTGGTGTTTCAAGAGTCGTAGCTCCGACTCATCCCTGGCGGCAATCCCGTCGCCGTCGTATGAACATTGGTCAGGGTGGTTACGAAATATCCCAGATTATTTTCCGGCAATACGGTTAACAGCACATTCGTCGACTGTGTATCTCCCGTTGCCGATTGAGGCAGCTGCCCTGATGCTGTGGTCTCCCCGCACAATGAGCCAGGTGTTATCGAAGATAGGTTCGCTGCCGTAAAAAACCGGTGTAGTGTGGTTTGCTGGCACGGTTCCATTTATTTTATGCCAACATTTGAATGAGAATGTCTGATAAGATAAGCATTATCGGAATCGAGTACCACCCACGTTCTCGACGATGTAGTGCCAGGCCGACCAAAAGGATACTCGCAAATAAGAAGGCATTTCCCACCCTCCCCACCATAGTAATGGGCCGCAAAGCGCTTTCTGCTTTTCCCCTGGCAGTTTCCCTTTGTGAAGAGTCTAGGCTGGGAATTTTGGAAACCCACTCCAATCGTTGGAAAACCAAAGTGTATTCAACGGAGTGAAATATAATTGCGACCATGGTCGCTGCAATCGAAAGCAAAAACCAATTAGTATTTTTCATAGTTATTGCCCATAAGAGGGGTGGGCCCATTAAGTGGCCCAATTTTGAATTTACTGCACAAAATGTGGAGTCCCCCATTCGGTTCCGGCAAACTAAATCCGGATTTCCTTCATCGGAGTCAACCCCAGGGTGGGCGCTATATCAGCCACCTGCCGGACTTCATGCAATGCATTCTGCACATCCTGAAAATCCATGTAAATAAACGCTCTCTCCGTCGCCCCTTCTCCCTGTCAGATGGTCAACTCAATCGAGCAGACCTCAGAAACATTTTTTCATTTATTTCCGGGCCTGTCATAGGAAAAAGTTACCTATCCTTCCACCTTTGAGAATCCGCACCTTCAACCCCGGGTCGTCCCATCATCAATTACTGTTATTTTGTCAGATGCTTCCCACTCCTTCTCGAAACCTTCAAGCCACTGCTGAAGAATGGAATAAAACTCTTCGGCGTCCAAAATCAAATCAGAAACTGTTTCAGGATCATGGTGATAGCCCTCGGCCAAAGACCTGAAGCCGATCAACCGCACGTTTGAACCTACGTCGAATTGAAGAACATAGCTCCAGTCGTCGAAGGCTTCATCTCCGTCTGGTGCCCAAACCATACGGCTATTACGAACCAATGTTAAATATTCTGGGTGCGGAATCCCAAAAAATAGACGTTCATCCTGATCGGGTGCATAGACAGCATCTCTGAATTCATCAACGATTTTGCCCGGATCAAGCTCGGTGGCAAACGGAACCAAATGCCTGCCTCTTCGGCCAAGTCGATCTTTCACCTTTTCGAAAGAGCAAGTCAGCATGGTCGCATCTACCGACCTCACCCCATAACACTGGCCCTTGATATGGATTACGAAAAAACCCAAAGCTCGAAAGTGAAGGTTCGAATATGCTTGTGAGATATGTGACTCAATCGCGAATTTATCTCTGTTGCCGACAATCATTAATGGGGTCCTAAGTTTGCTGATTTCTCTCATTCCAACGCTGCATTCTCATTACTTTAGCGCGAAATACGAGCCTCTTCCCCTTGGCAATCCGCATTTTGCGCATAATCCCTTGGGTCGCTTTATCTTTCGATTGCAATCCGGGGTTCCATCCGGAACTGTCGGCAGCTCCATCGGATGCTTAATGGAGTGCCGCACGTTTTCGATAGTTGTCGCTGCTGTTTGGACTGGGTCCGTTTCGCGTTTTTCAATAAAGACCACCGTTGGCCCGGTAGTCTTGAAACTTGTGGTTCTCTACGTCATATACCACGCCGAAGAATTCATCCCCTCCATCGCACGCAATTATTGCGCGAGTTCGAAACAATTCATCATCTTGAGACCCAGTGAAAAAGTTACAATAAATGTACCTTCTGGTCGACTTTGTGAACCCGGCATATTGCCTGTAATACTTTTCAAATGGGGCGCGGTGGAAAGAGTGAATACGATTCATTTGATCAGGAAACTCCGTCTCCATGATGCTGATCACTTCCGTAGCGGGAGTCCAAAAGCCGTCTGGCTTGGGTGCGGATCGAGAACATTGAGAAAATAATTTGAGCGCTGCATTCCCCTCCAGGATTGCACCACGTGAAGGCTGCAATTTCGACGTATCAACCAACCTCCCTGTGGAGGAGCAAGCTGCCAAAGTAAAAACAGCCAACAGCAGAATGAGAACCTTCATGTCCAAACCCTAATGCGGCTACTGCGAGAATGCAGCAAGAAACAACGAAACCGAGGCGTTAACCTGGACAGGAGACGAAATTGTAGAACCAGAAATTACGGTTCCCTTTTCCAGTCAAATGGAGTTAAATAATGCCATTAATTGTCCGAGGACTCTATCTTCCCTGCGCCGGTGGTTTCAAAGCAAATATTAATAGACCTATTGCCAACCTAACAAGCATGCACCAATTGCCGCTTAAAACCACTGGTCTAAATGGACGGACTAAGAAAGATACTTGCGATGGACGAAACGGTTGTTTTCGTGGGTTGGCTAAGACTGCGAACGGCATTCTAAAACAAAATCTGAGGATTATTCTAAGCGAAGCCGGCTCCCGACATGCGAAACGATATATTATGGATATAAGTGAACCAAAATCGCCCTTCGCGAACTTCGGGATATTGAGGAAAACAAAATCTTCAAAAGGCAGAAAAAGAGAGTCATAACTTTATTCGTTTGGTTTCTGTGTTCTCCAAACGGAAATACTGTTCCCGGTTTTCGCCCGTGCATCCGCAGCTCGCCGGAATGGAGAAAGCGCTTTCCACCGTATCCGAACGGCCAACCACGCGGCGGTATTCAAAGTGATGAGGGCTGATAAAGAGGAGGGATGTCAAAATCAATTAGAGGTCGTCGTCTCACTTCGGAAGCGCGCCGACGCTGTCTCCATGATTACCGCAAAAGCGGGTTAACCCAGCGTGAGTTTGCTGCCAGGTCAGGGATTTGTTTTTCAACTCTGGTGCTTTGGATTCGCAAGGCGAAGAAGTCTCACTTACTGCCGGAGTCGTCGTTCCTGGAACTTCCAACCGTGCAATCTTCATCGCCTACCGTGGTATGTCGCCTGGTTTTGCCCCATGCTGTATCTTTGTAAATCCCGCCAGGTTAAAGGTATAAAACTCAATTTGTTTTCAGGGAACTACCTTGATTTAACCTCGGTTGGAAGGTTCATTTCTTCATAAGTGTTTGATTATAAACATCTTAAAGCTACAAATCCGAATCGCAAAACATCGTTCTTTTATTTTTCGGGTAGCCCCGTAGATGTCCTACCCCCTTTGCTACAATTGTTCCGTAAATGTGAAATCAACAAATCAATAAACAAATATAAACAATCGTATGAAAACCGAACTCCTCGAAAAGATCCTCCAGCTCCGCTCTCAAGGGCGCGCCCATCATCAAATCGCTCAGATCACCGGCTTCTGCACCCGCACCGTCGGTCGGGTCCTCCAAAAATACTCGCACGAATTCGCCCTTCACGAAGCCGATGTCATGC
>JAQGOY010000253.1 GCA_028293375.1 Verrucomicrobiales bacterium
CACCTGCGTTCTCTCTCCAGCGATTCGTGCTTCTCTTTTGGCATTTAGAAAGCCAGCGTCTGCTCCATCCTGTTTGAATGCCAGCCCGGTCAGGATCGTTGCACAGATGACGAGCGCCCCGGTGAAGAGGAGATTGAAGCGATGTCCATAATTCCACTTGCCAATAAAAGGCATGGCCGCAATCACCCCCATGACAATCGTTGGGATAATGACCGCTCCAATAATTTCCGTGCCTCCCGGAAAGAACTTCAATAGTTGAAAAAGAAAGAGCATGAACCATTCTGGCCGCGCAGCAGCGTAAGGTTCAGTCGGATCTGCCGGTGCTCCAATTTCAACCCCCATAGGACTGCCGGCCCCTCCCATGGCGCCGCGTAAGATGATGAATAAAAGAACCGCCACCAGCGCGAGGCACACAACGGCATCCCGCAGTAACTGATCCGGAAAATAGGACGCCGTTTTTACCTCCGTTTTCGCTGGCACTTGCGAGAGGCCATGCCTTCGGTAAAGCAAATAGTGGGCAAAAAGCACGATGAATGTAAGCACGGGCAGTAACCCCGCATGAAGCGCCAGGAAATGGGTTAGGGTATGATGGCCAAATTCTTTTCCCCCAATGAGCACTCTCGCTATTTTGGGTCCAATCATCGGGATGATGGAAAGGATGTTTAATGGAACGCGAGACGCCCAAAAACCACGCTGGTCATAAGGCAAAAGCCATCCGGTTACCGAAAGTCCCATCACCAGCGGAAGCAGGAGCAGCACCAGCCAAAAGTTAATTTCCCGAGGAGCCTGGTAGGCTTTATAGACGATCATCTGCAACAGGTGCAGCGCGGTTAAGACTACGACGACTTGAGCCGTGTAATGGTGTAGCGCTCTGAGGAACCATCCACCTGGCACCTGGTTTTGTAAGTAATAAATGCTTTCCCATGCGGTCTGAGTGCTGGGAGAATAAAACATCCAGATGAAGAACCCGGTAATCGCCTGGAGCAGATAAGTGAATACAAGAAGGGTGACCCAGGAGTAACGCCATTTCGCCCCGCCCGGTATCGACTCGTGGAGCAGTCCTTTTCCAAGCCCGACCGCTCCAGTCGTTCTATTTTCCAGCCAAGAAAATAAGTTCTTCATGAAACAGGTATTTTCTCAGAAACCCCAGGCTGGAATTGTTGGAATTGGATCCAGATTTCACGTCCCTTTCGTATCTCGACCGTCAGCGAGTCCAAACCCCTTGGACTTGGGCTTTGGGGATTATCCACTTTTCCGTCCAGGGCGAAAGTGCTGTTATGGCAGGGACAAAAATACCCCTGCTTTTCGGCAACAAAGGAAACGAAGCACCCGGCATGCGGGCAGGCAACATTAAAAGCCTCCACCGTCTTTTCAGAAGTCTTTCTAAGATAAACGGCTCCCACCGGCGACTCTGGAAATTTGTTCCATGCATCGGTCTTGTTGGCCAGCACTGAGAATTTCACTGGCGTCCCGTCTGCCGGAAGGGTCTCGAGGAAGGCGATTCGAACCGCCTTGCTTGTTTCATCTTTTTTCCTCAACGGTTGGAGAATCACAAACAATCCGGAAATAATAGGCGTGAGCAATGCCGCCATCGCTGCGGTAATTGCTGCCACGACCTTTACGAAGGATCGGCGGGAACCATTTACTGTGTTTTTATCGTCACCCATTTTTCCAATGCTGCTTTTGTGCTGGTTGTTCGCTTGCCCGAAATTCTGGACTGTTGAATTTAATCAGAGAAGTCATTTTTTACGTGCTTTTAAACCCGAAATGTTTCAATCATCTCCCATGATCCTTTGGATTTTTGCCATGGTCTTATTAGGAGTGTTTGGATTATACGGACTAAAAAGGGGAGGTATTCGCGGCGGAATAATTTTGCTCGGACTTATCGTCGGCATATTTGTTTGCCGCCCTGTCGGCCACATGCTTTCTCCAGTATTCACTGCAGCAGGATACAAACACCCTCTTGTTCAAATGTTCCTCGGGCCTGCTGTCGCATTTATCCTGGTCATGATACTGGCCATGATTTTTGCTCACCTCGCCCAGGAAAAAATGGACTTTAAGTTGAAGTATTTTTCGGACGACAATAGTCGCGCGCGCTTTGAACGTCTCAATGCCAATCTCGGCCTCTCCATTGGTCTGCTGAACGGCATGATTTACTTTTTCATTCTCCTCATGCCTTTTTACGTTCTCGGTTACTTCACCTTTCAGGTCAACGGTGCTGAGGCTGATACGAAAATGAAACTCGCCTCCGATTTGCGCTCCTCAATGCACACTACCCATTTGGACAAGGTTGCCGCGGGCTTTGATCCTGCTCCTCCTGAACTTTACGATGCTTCCGATGTGATTGGTCTTTTGCTTCATAACCGGCTGCTGGAAAATCGAATGTTTCGCTACCCGCCATTCCTGACCCTGGCCGAGCGTTCGGACCTTCAAGAGCTGTTTAACGACACCCAGTTTCAAACCCTTTTCCAAAGCGGTAACAGTAAGCTGGAGGAACTGCTGGCGAACCCAAAAGTCCATGAAATGGTGAATAACGTGGATCTATACCAGGCGGTATCGTCCACTCTGGGACCAAACCTGGAGGATTTTAAAACTTTCCTGGAAACCGGGCATTCCCCGAAATTCGACGAGGAAAAAATTCTGGGTTTGTGGGATATCGATCTTCAAAAAGTTGTCGACGAAGATAAGAAAAAGCGCGGGAACATTTCATTCACCCAAGCCAAGTTGGTGCGATCTCAGATCCTGAATACCTTTAACAATGGAATGCTCGTCGCCACCACCGACAACCAGCTAATCCTAAAGTCAGGGTTGCCGGGTGCCAACGGAGTTCTACCAATCCAAATGAAAGGCATCTGGAAAAAGGAGGCAAGCGGAGGGTATAGCTATGTGCTTGGATCCTATAAAGGAGAAGTGGTCATGTCTGGAAATGATTTGAAAGTGAATTACAAAGGTTTTCCGCTCACATTCACAAAGGAAAATTAAAAAGCGGCGAGGCTTTTCAGCCTGGCCGCTCTATTGAAATTCAGAAACGAACTATTCGCCCACGTAATTGAATTTGACTGGCTGCACCCGCGAATTGTTGAAAAGTCCGGATGGCGACTCGGAGCTGAACATCGAGTTACTGCCCCCGACTGCAAGGACCGAAAAGGCCGAGAGCCCTGATTGAGGCATCGCAGACCTCGGAAAACTACTGGCAAAAGAACCGTTCGCCAGGGGAATGGACGCTTGAGGCGAACCGGCGTTTTGAAAGCCGTAGAGCACACCTGCAATGACCCCGCCGAAGGCGGCCATTCCGAAGGAAAGGGCGATTGCCGGGCGTACCAGGAAATCCTGCAGCTTTTCCACCCAGGTTTTACGGGCGGAATTCTCCTTTTGAATTTGAGAAATGATATTGCCGGGAAGGCGATTGAAGAAGCCTGGAGGCGGCTGCTCATGCTTCTTTAAGGCCATGATCGCTTTTAGGGAGGTGAATTGCTGATCTGTTTCTAAATTCATATTACTTCAAATACTCTGCTAAAAATCCTTGTAACTGCTGCCTGGCGTAAAAAAGCCTGGAACGAACGGTCCCCACGTTGCAGTTCATGATCGTGGCTATTTCGTCGTGTGGCAGGTCCTGTATATCATGCAGGGTCACCACCAGCCGATGAGGTTCTGACAAT
This sequence comes from Verrucomicrobiales bacterium, assembly GCA_028293375.1. Lineage (GTDB taxonomy): Bacteria > Verrucomicrobiota > Verrucomicrobiia > Limisphaerales > JAQGOY01 > JAQGOY01. Next base: position 3,660 of record JAQGOY010000253.1, read on the forward strand.
TTCATCATGGCCGCGTTCAACTTTTCCTGGAGCTCGCTCAAGTCGAGTGACCGCCGGGGAGTCTTATCCGAGACCAGAGCCACCATGTCAGGATCGTGCTCGGCATTGAAATCCACGTCGTTCAGACTCATCTTCGATTGGTTCTTCCTTTGTTTCAGGAAGTTAATGGTCTTGTTGACGGCTATTCGGTAA
>JAQGOY010000255.1 GCA_028293375.1 Verrucomicrobiales bacterium
AATTGTCTGAATAAGCATTATTGGTCCCCAGCCCGCCTTCAAATCCTTCAATCGTTTGTTCCGTTCCATCCGCCTTCTTGATCTTGAATGTTTGTTTGGCGGGATAATATTCGTGGCGCACAGTAAAGCCCGGCCCTTCATACCAGTAAGGCCCTGAGACGACGTCCATTTTTCCGTCTTTATTGAAATCTCCAAAGGCCGCCCCCTCGGACCAGAATTTATCCGTGATCTGGATTTTTTTCCATTCGTGGACTTCGTAGTCTTTGGTGTCCTTGGCGGATACAGGCAGCAGCAGGCACGATAGCGCGGCTGCAAGGAGGAGATGACGGGTCATATTGACTACATGTCTGGCACCAAAGGGTGAGGAGGTCAAGAACAGCCGTCAAATTCACGTTTATTTCACCATCGCAGCTTTTTTCATTTCTTCCACAAACTCCTCCACCTTCCATTCGTTTCCTACATAAATCTTATCCACTTTTCCGGCTGCATCGATGATCACCGTTCTCATTTTGTGATCGAATCCCCGTGTCTCGGCGTTGTAGGGAATAGGCAATTCGAATTGCTCTGTAATGGCATCTATCTCAATCTGGGCACCCGTTACGAAGCTCCAACGAATCGGATCATAGTTGTACCGTTTGGCGTAGGACAAAAGGACCGGCGGTGTATCCCTGTCCGGATCGAAAGAAATGGAAAGCAAATGCCAATTGGTAGGACCAGATGCGTCGGCTTTGAGTAATTTCATCGCACTCAGGAAATTAGCAGAGAGCCTGGGGCAATACTGCGGCATTGGACACAGGGTAAAGATGAAAGTAAGTCCAACTGCCTGCCCCTTGAAATCCTTCAGGTTAATGGCCTGGCCCAACTGGTTGGTGAAAGGGTAGGGTGGCATCACTTCACCTACTTTGAGGGGTTCGACTTCCCGGACTATTCTTGTCGCAGGCCTGACAGGGTCGGTTGTGGTATTCGTACCAGAAGCGGCGTCCTTCCGTTTTTCTATTTTGCTGATCCACCCTTCCGTTTCGGAAATCGTGAGTTGGAAACGAACCGGGTCATTGGTTTGCAGGTCGGCGAGGATCGAAGCGTCTTTGACCTGGAAAGGCATCGTCATCGCGTCCATGTAGTTGGTGATGGCCTCGTGCCTGATCCTCACTTTTTTCTCCCCGGGCGTTAGTCCCACAATGACCCCGTTCACCATATAATTGGTTGTCGATCCTGCGCCGGGCGGATTGCCCGCCACAGTCGGGTTTTGCTTTTCACAACCGGCAAGCGCCAGCAACAGGACCAAAATGAACGGCAAGCTTCGTTTACGGGATCTATCCATAGGCTCTACATACATTGCATCTGCCGAAGGGTGAAGTGGAAAACAGCTTAAATGTGGCCGTAAGGTCTGGAGAAAGGGCAGATGGGGCAAAACTAACGGCTCCTTCTGGTGTCTGATCTTATACCATGGCCGATCTAAAAAATTCCCGTGTGATCTACTTCAAGGGCTTTTTGTTCCTCGCCACCGGCCTTCTCAGTGGTGCGCTGCTATTGGTGGACAATTGGTCCTGGAAAAAAGGTTTGTTGCTTGCTCTCGCCATTTGGTGTTGCTGCCGGTTCTATTATTTCGCGTTCTTCGTGATCGAGCACTACGTCGATAAGCAATACCGCTTCGCTGGCCTTTGGGATTTCGCCAGATACATTTCGAAGCGGCGGAAATGACGTTCCTGATCAACGCATATCGTTTAAGAACGGAAGTGCAGTCCGGTATTCCCGCAGAGAAGGAATGTCCAGCTTTCCTTCAATCAAAACGTCGTTGGAACTTGCTGATTCCACAGTTTCTCCATGAAAATCCACAATCATCGAATGACCATTGTATTCGTGATTGGGATCCTTTCCTATGCGATTGACGCCAATGACATAGCACTGATTCTCAATGGCCCGCGCCTGCAGGAGGCGGGTCCAGTGATGGATGCGTTTGACAGGCCAACTGGCAATCACCACAAATAATTCGGGCTGAAATCGTTTCACGGCCGCCCTGAACAATTCCGGAAAGCGAAGGTCATAGCAAATCATTGGGCACACGGTGATTCCATTCCAGGAAAAGGAGAAGGGTTGGTCGCCGGAAGTAAAGTGTTTCAACTCGCCCCCCAGGCTGAATGGTCTTTGCTTCAAGTAGGAGGTCACCAGGATCCCCTGGGGAGAAAAGACCCGGGCCGTATTGTGGCAGGTACCGTCTGGATTTCTGACCGCCAATCCACCTACCACAAAACACTCGGTTTGTTTGGCGAGGACAGACAAAAATGCGTCAGTTTCGCCGCCGATATCTTCAATTGCTTGAGTGGCATCGAAACTAAATCCAGTAGCGAACATTTCCGGCAGTACAATCAAAGAGCCAGCAACAACATTTTTGGCGGCCAGCCTTTCATTGACTCGCCGAAAATTTTCCTCGCGATTTTCCCAGGCGATATCGAACTGCAATCCGTAAATATTCATGAATGAAATCCTGCCTCATTATTCACGGGAATAGAGGACTGGGAAGAACGAAGCTTTAGAAAGTGGAAGCGAGCGTGATGTTCCGAAGTTTTATCGGCTTGGGCTCACGTCGCGAAGCTATAAAAATGAACAAACATAATAAACTCGATTGACATACTGTAGTATTGGGTTAGGTTCTTGGTAGGTAATTGATTTTTGCCCATGAAAACAGAGAATTCTTTTGTTCCGTCCTGGAGTCCCCTGACCACGGTTCGCAGCTTGAATCGCTTTTTGAACGAGCTGAATCAACTTTCCCATGAAAACAAATCTTTGGTGTATAGACCGCTCGGTCCATTGCAGGGCAAAGAGGGGGATTTTCATGTGCCACGCTACGTTTATTTTGGCCCAAAGAACGGCGGAGAAACCATCCGACTGGCGCTCTTCGCAGGACTTCATGGGGACGAATTGGAAGGCACCTTTGCTTTGATCAACCTGGTGAAATTGCTGTTGGCGAACCCTGAGTTGGGGAAGGGCTATGCTTTGTTCATTTACCCCATTTGCAATCCCACTGGTTTTGAGAATGGAACTGCGACCAATTCCAGCGGAAGGGAACTGGAATTTTGGTCGAAAAACAGTGAACTCGAAGTCCAGCTTTTGCAAAATGAAATCTGGACGCACGCTTTTCATGGGCTGATCACCCTCCAGAGCGATCCTTTGGCTTCTGGAATTTATGGATTTGCCACCGGAACGGTTCTCTCCGAACACCTGCTGGAGCCTGCGCTGATTGCCGCTGAAACCTTCTTACCGCGCAACCGGCGGAGCCAGGTGGATGGATTTCCATCCAATAACGGAATCATCCAGTCCGAGTTTCCAGGGATGCTGCGTGGCGTGCCAGGACTCTCGCCCGCGCCATTTGAAGTATTATTGAAAACACCGAGGATGGCTCCGCTCCATCGACAGGTGAACGCCACGGTTGCCGCCTTAAGAATCATTCTGGATGAGTATCGTTTTCTTCAAACCATCGGCGCGAATATTTAAACACAAAGGCTGCGCTTCGCTATCTTGCAGCATTCATGAGCGCCGTCGTGCTCCTGAAGACAAATTTTGAACGCGATAAATCCTTTCTCTGCTGTTCGGCAAATGCTGACAGTTGTTCGGGCCTCAAGAACTCCTGGGCTTTCGTCAATATCCGCGCCTGCAGGTTTTCCATATCCTGAAAATAGATATCGGACCTGGCCTCGCTCGTGTTCGCAAAAAAGTGCTCAAAGTCAAATCCGTTGTCCTCTTCGAAGTTCACCCGCCATGGATAGTTTTTGCGTTCCTCTGTGAAGGTTTGCCCAAGTCTTTGTGATTGATCCTCTGTTAATGTCACCCCTTCGGCAGTTAATCGTTTAACAATCTCCCCTGCTTTCTCACGATCCGGTTGCGATCGTTCAAAATCTTTGTACGCTTTAAAATTATCGTCTCCTAAAAAATTCCTGATCTGCGAGTCCGCCATTTCCATTTCGGCTTTAACCCTTGCCGCTTCTTCCTTCACATTGTCCGGTCGAATTTCGCCTGCCATTGCTCCATCCAAAAAACGCCAGTGTACGGAGAATTTGTTAGTTAACAGATCATGCATGTACCCTTTTTGCTCCTCGTTCATTTGAAAAAGATTGGTCAATCCTCTCGAAACAAAATCATTCGCCATTCTTTCTGCGTGGGCGGCCGCTTCCTGCCGAAGATTCTCCCGCATCTCGGGATCCTGCATCAGTCTGCGCAAAGGTTTATTCGCTGGTTGTAAGGGATGCGGCATGATTCCAGGCGAAATCGCCGGGACTGTTGGAAGGGATCCACGCAGGGGTTGTGCTGCTGCATTTTTGATTTTCTCTTTTTCCTGTTTGATCTCATCCAGGGCCGTCAACATCCTTTGCTCCCGTGCCTCGCCTTCATGCTTTTCGCTCCAATAAAGCAGAGCAAATCCAAACGTCAGAATAACCAGGCAACCTCCAAGCATTTTCTTCATAAGTTTTAGTTTTGATGTCTCTGCAGTGTCATGGAATGAAACGCGCAGAAGGTCCTGGCCAGCGGAAACATTAGCACCATCATGAATGTCCAGGTCATGGTCGCCTTCTCGCTTAAAAAATTTCCCGCAAGCGAATGAGCCGTGGCTGCAAGCAATGAAGTCGCAAGGATCCATCCCAAAATAATCAGCGCTATTATTCGCGGGCTCAGTTCCTTTTCGTTCAGGAATCGCCACCCCGTCCAAACGCTTATCCATATTTTTAATACCAGCAAAATTCCGATCGCTTTAGGCGCTATTCGAAAGGCTTCCATTAAAAGATGTGGACGATGATCGTCCATCCACGCAAAAAGGCAGA
>JAQGOY010000278.1 GCA_028293375.1 Verrucomicrobiales bacterium
AGAAAATATGGAGGCACCGGGCTTGGGCTGGCGATCTGCCGAAGACTGGCGCACCTGATGGGAGGGGAAATACATTTGGAAAGCGAGGCCGGGAAAGGCTCGCTCTTCAGCTTTTCCCTGTTGTTTGAAAAACCCGTCTCGATGGTGCCGCTACCGCGAAAATCGCCTGGGCCAGGATCGTGCCTGGTTATCGAAGAAAGCCAATTTCTTAAAAAGTCAATTGGGCACTATTTATCACAATGGTCCATAACGTGCGAGTTCCTGCAGACAACAGCACCAGATAAAATCTTCGACCTCGAAAAGAAATTTGGGGAAGTCAATTTCATCGTTATATCAGAGAAGCTATGGTTAAAAGACCAGGCTTTTTGGCCGAGATGGATCAAGCAGTTGCCGAGATTAAAATGTCTCCCGGTGCTGCTGCTTCTTTCGGGGAGGTCTAAAAACACCCCCAGTTTTGGGCTTTCATTATTGCAGGTTTCCAAACCGATCCGGGTGGAAGAATTCTACCGGGCCGTGCAAGTGGCGAACAGACTCTGCGATCAGTCCAACACTGCGGGAGGAAGCATTGTCGCTTCAGAGAAAAATCCGGGGGGATCGGTATTAGTGGTTGAAGACAACCCGGTTAACCAGAAATTGATTCTCCTGATGCTGAAGAAACTGGGGTTCCAGGCGGACATGGCGGAGAATGGGGAGGAGGCGATAAGAGCGGTGCATCACAAGACTTACAAGGCGATCCTGATGGACTGCACAATGCCGGTGATGGATGGGATGGAAACGACGCGACTCATCCGGCAGCGCGAGGCGGCTCAACAAACGGTAGCAACGTTCATCATTGGTGTGACGGCCAATACAGGCATAGAGGACAGGGATAATTGCATTGCTGCAGGGATGGATGTTTACCTGCCAAAACCGTTAACCCTGGAGAAACTCAAAAACACGCTTTTGCGCACGGGGCCGACAGGAATTGCCGGGCCGGGAAGGCAAGGGTCAGGATTCTCTTATTGATTTATAGTAATGAAGAAGGAAAAAACTTTACAAACAGACCTGACAGGTCTCTGGAAATGTAGATTGCGGTGAGCAGCCAACCGACACTTCGAGGCAGAAAAAGGGCCGGTACGTGAGCCAACTTACGTACCGGCGCAACCAACCCATATGGAGTATTTTGCTGGCAGGGTGCTAACACAGCACCTTTAACGGGACCACTAACCGTTCCAGCTACTCCCCCCTTGTCACCTTGCACCAATAAAATACAGCGGTTCGATAGCTGCGCAAGGGAGGCGAGTTATTTTTTAAGAGATTTCTTGAGGTTGGCCGTGACTCGTTACCTGGGCGTGTTTTAGGAGCCGTTCGAGAGCGAACTCTTTCTGGTCTTGAGCGGGGTTGGTTCTTTCATTAGGATTGGGGCGTGAAAGCCACCATCCTGATAGCCGATTCAGACAAGTCAGAGAGCAGCCAGCTGCAACTAATGCTTGCACGTCTGGGGGTAAAAAACGGCTCCCAAGTCATGGGCGATGGGGAAACGGTAGTGGATTATTTACGGGGAAATGAAGGTTTCGATGACAAGACCCTGACGTCGATGCCAGCGATTATGTTTCTGGACTTCCAGTTGCCCAAGGCCAACGCCTTTCAATTATTGGAATGGATTCGTGAGCGAGAGGTGTTTAACCACGTGGTGCTGATAGGAACAACAAGTTCGGAAGATGTGGCCCACATCAACCGTTTTTTTGAAATGGGTGGAAACTACTGTTTAATGAAACCGTTGAGGAATGCCGACCTAGTGAACATTATTAACCTTTTCCGCGGTTACTGGGACATGCCTCAGGTGGCGATTCTGCCGTTCCAATATTAGAAAACTCCGGATTCGGCTAATTCAATGCTTTGGGGAGTTCGATCCAAAATCGACTTCCTTTATCGGGTTCAGATTCCACGCCGACCCTTCCACCCATCCTGGTGATGCTTTTAGTGACGATGGCCAAGCCGACCCCTGTTCCCGCGTATTCCGAGCCATGAAGACGTTCAAAAATCCTGAAAATCTTCTCGTGATATTCTTTGGAAATTCCGATGCCGTTATCCTGAACCCAGATGCGAACGGACTGGCCTCGATCCTCGGTTTTGATATTAACGTGGGGGGTCACGCTTTCAGGGACATATTTGCAGGCATTGGTTAAAAGATTATTGAAAACCAGGCAAAGAGTTTCCCGGTGGCCGACAATCGGCAGCATCGGCTTTTTAAGTTCGATTTTGCATTGCTTATCGATGACATCCTCCTTGAGGACGGAAATGAGATTTTGAACGAAGGGTTCGAGATCGATCTTCTCAAAGGGCAAGTCAAGGGTATTGATGCGGCTGTACTGAAGGAGGTCCTGGATCAAAACATCCATTCTTTGGGCGGATTTGGAGATACGGTCGACGTAATCCATTTCCGAGGGGGCGAGCTTGGGGCCACAATCTTCGACCAGCGCGGTGGCGAAACCCTGGATGGAGCGCAATGGCGCCCGAAGGTCATGGGCGACGGTGTGACAAAATGTTTCGAGTTGGGCGTTCGTTTCCTTGACCGCTTCAATGGCTTCCTGGACCGCCTGGCGCTGATTATAAAGTTCAACGAAGACTTTAACTTTGGATTTCAGGGCACTGTCGGAAATGGGAAGGAAAAGATAATCGACAGCGCCGAGGGAATAACCGCGCTCGATTTCACCGCCGGTAGAGTCCATGGCAGTCACGAAAAGAATAGGAATGGTGGAGGTAACTTTGCGCTGGCGAATCATTTGCGCGGTTTCGAAGCCGTCCATCTCCGGCATGTTGACATCCAGTAAAACGACGGCGTATTCGGTATTGAGCAAAGTGCGAAGAGCTTCCTTGCCAGAGCTGACGATTACCACCTCGGCGAGTATGGAAAGCACAGATTTGATGGCAAACGCTTTTTCAGGTCTGTCATCGACGATTAAGATTTTGGCTTTTCCAGATACCGACATTGTCACTCAGAAAAGCATAAGGGCAAAATGAAACATTGGTATCAGGCAAAACGGTAAATTTCCACGTAAACGGGTGGGGGAACGGGAAGGGGTAAAAACTATTGGAAACGACCCTTTATTCCTTTAGTTTGTTTCCGGCCAGTCCAAGCAGGCTGCCGGGAAATGAAGATCGTTCATATAGCGACAGTAGACGCGGAGGGAGGCGCAGCACGAGCGGCGCTGAGGCTGCACAAAGGGCTTCTGCATGCGGGGCAGGAATCAGTGATGCTGGTGAAAAAAAAGGCCTCGAACCTGTCGACGGTTTTTCAAATTGATTTTCAAGGGACGCACGATTCGTTTTTTTACAACACGCTGCAGACTTATTGCATTGATTTCAACCGAAGTTCGCTTTCCAACACTTACTATTCGCTGGGGCATCCAGGATGTGATTTAAGCGCGCATCCTGAAGTGAAGAAAGCGGATGTGATTCACTTGCATTGGGTGGCGGGATTCCAATCGGTTCATTCGATCTCGCGGCTGCAAAAGTTGAACAAGCCGCTGATCTGGACCTTTCACGATCAACGCCCTTTAACTGGAGGGTGCCACTTTACGGCGGGCTGCAAAAAATACACGACAGACTGTGAGAAGTGTCCGCAACTTCTGGATGACCGCAATAATTACGCTGCGACAAATCTATACGAAGCGACGCACATGCTGCACCGGGAAGAATTGGTGGTGGTCGCACCCAGCCGATGGCTGGCAAATTGCGCGCGGGAAAGCCTGTTGTATCGAGTCTCGCGAGTGGAAACCATCCCGTATGGATTGGAAACCGACGTGTTTTTCCAGGTGAACCGAAAAGCGGCACGGGAAGAAATGAAAATCCCAACGGATGGGATCTATCTTTTATTCGGGGCGGATTATGGCAGCGAAAAAAGAAAGGGTTTTTCCCTGTTGATGAGCGCGTTGCAAATCTGTTTGCAACAGCCAGCCTTTCTACAAGCGGCCGCAGAAAAGAAAATTCGAGTGCTATGTTTTGGAAGGCCAAATCCGGAACTGGTTTCCCTGGCGATCGATATCCAGAACCTGGGCTACATCAATTCAGACGAACAGATGAGACTGGTTTATGCGGCGTCCGATCTATTTTTGTTGTCGTCGCTGGAAGACAACCTGCCGAACACGATGATGGAATCGATGGCGTGCGGCACGCCGGTGCTTGGATTCAAAGTGGGCGGCGTGCCTGACCTGGTGAGGGAGGGTGTTACGGGATTCATCGCCGAGGATGTTTCGGCGGAAGGCTTTGCGGGCACCTTATTACGAGCGCTAGAAAAGAAAGAGGCTTTTGAATCGATGGGAACAGCGGGCCGCAAAATGATGGAAGACCATTTTTCTTTGCAGAACCAGGCCAGCGCCTATCTGGAGCTTTACGAGGATGTCAGGCGCAACTTGAAACAAAAGTGGCACCACACCTTCAACTCGAGGCTGCCGCTGATCCTTCCCGAAGCGTTGCGAAAATACACGGCAATGGCGGGGGAATCGAATGGAGAAGTTTTACGGCGAAAAGAAATCGAGAAGCGCGTGGCGACCTTGTTGACGAATTCAGGGTTACGGGAGGAGGAGATGGCGGATCTTTTAAAAAAAGTGGTGGACGAATATGATCCACTACTGAGCGAGGAAGGACCCAGAAAAAAAAGGAGAAGGGCTTCAGGAGGTTGGTTAGGGAGAATTTTTGGAGGCCGGAAAGCGTGATTTCAATATGCCATTACCGATAGGTGTAGTTATTCCAACTAGAAATTCGATGGCCTATCTTCCGGGACACGTGGAAGCGATGGCGGCGTGGATTCATGAGGTGGAAGAGATCCTTGTCGTGGATAGCGAATCCAGCGACGGAACAGTGGAATATCTCAGAGAGAACCTGAAGCATCCCAATGTCAGGATTCTTTCCCATCCACCAGGATTATACCAATCCTGGAATTTCGGGATCAGCCAGGTTTCGTCAAAATATACTTATATTTCCACGACAGGCGACACGATAACACTGGCAGGACTTAAGCACCTGTTGGAGGTGGCCGAAAATCTGCGTGCGGACGTGGTGATCAGCCCGCCTGAATTCAGATTTTCCGATGGGGTGGAATCATCTGCTCCGATCTGGCCCATTCATGAGATGATCCGTGTGCTCAATGTCACAGCCCCGCTGGTAGTGGAAAGGCCACGACTGTTCTGCAGCGCATTCATATTTGCGGTTGGACGAGGACTGAGCGGCATCACTGGTAGCGCGGCGAGCGACCTGTTTCTAACCAAGAGCTTGCAGGCGCGGCCGTTTCCTTGCGATTGCGGGACTGTTGGGGATACCTTTTGGGGACTGCACCATTCGGTGGATCTGACATTTGCCATTACGCCCGAAAAGCACTCCACATTTTTATTTCACCCGAAGCATTACAACCCGAACGCATTCGAATATAATTTGAGGTTGATTGATCGCGCGATTACTGAGGGCAAGGCACTCTTTTATGACCGCATGCAACCTGGGCTGGCAGATCAGGAGGACCGGTGGGAGCTTTTGGTATTCGACCTGTTTGACGCAATCGACCTGAAACTACGGTGCACCGTGGAGTTGGATGTCCTGCGAGATAAAAACAAATTATGGGTTTTAAATCCATTAGCCTGGCGAATGCGTTACGCACGAAACTTTTATCGACGCCAAATCAAGAAGATAACATCGGTTATCCTCAGCCAGGTGCCGTATGACAGGTCTTGGCTGGACCAAATTCATTATCACAGGCTGGCGGACCTCGTCGGCACCAAACCGACGTCGCGATGACTGAAAGATTGCCTGTAGGAATCGTGGTTCCCACGCGGAATTCGCGTCAGCTTTTAACCAATCACCTTCAAATGTTGAAGGGGTTGGAGAGTCATGTTTTTGAAGTGGTGGCGGTGGACAGCGAATCCACGGACGGAACATTGGAGCTGCTCGAGCAGCACGAAGGGAAGACCCAATGGACAGCGCTGGCACATCCCCGGGGGCTTTACCAATCGTGGAATTTCGGAATCTCTCGAGTTGCGGCTGCCTACACCTATATTTCCACGGTGGGCGATTCCATCACGCTGGAAGGACTTCAGCATCTGGTTCGAGTTGCGGAGGAATTCCAAGCAGACGTGGTGATCAGCAAACCCGTTTTTGTTAATGAGGGAGGGGGCAAAACAGAAGAAACCTTTTGGCCGATAGACGATATTCTCACTTCGCTCCGAATAAACCAGCCGGTTTTGCTATCGCGTTTCGAGGCTTTCGTATTTGCCATGGTGAACACGGGGGGAGCCATCCTTGGCAGCTCGGCGAGTAACTTGTATCGAACCTCCATGTTGAAATCACGGCCCTTTCCGGTGAATTTCGGGACGGTGGGAGACGGGGGTTGGGGGATGATGAACTCTTTTGAAGCGAGGATCGCAGTGACCCCTGAGAAATTCAGCACGTTCCTGCATCATGAAAAAAGCTATTCGCTGGAGGAATATCGGGTAAACGATCTCCCTTTAATATTGTTGAAGGCGGCGCGGGAAACGCTGGAAAGGCGGATTCTGGAGCACCCCGAAGAGCTTGATCTGATCAAGGAGTTACGGTTGATGGAAATGGCAAATCTGGAGGAGAGCGCTCTGGTTTGCCAAATGAGCCTGGAAAAAGTCCGAAATTCTTCGATGCCCTGGATTCTCAACCCGGAGGGATGGAAAGCTCGTGCGAGGCGCGTGACATTGAGGAAACAACTCGGTGAGTTGAAAAGAGAGGCTTTGGCGCGATTACAGAGGACCTGAAGTGGAACTACTTCTAGGCTTTACGACGCTCGGTCTTTGTCCCCACTATTTGGAGAATGGTAGCTCTTGAATCCAGCAAGCTCTTTAGCGGGTTGACTCAGGCAGAAATCGATATCCTGAAGCCGACCGCTGTTGAATTGACTTTCGCGGCGGGCCTGGAAATTTTTAAAGAAGGAGACCGGGGCGATGGGATGTATGTGGTGAAGAGCGGGTTGGTGGAAATCAGCGCGGTGCTCAAAAAAGGAGAACCCCGAATACTTTCAAAACTGACCGAGGGGGAGTTTTTTGGAGAAATGGCTGTCCTGGATAATGAACCGCGTTCTGCAACAGTTAAAACCGCTGAAGATTGTGTTATTTATTTCATTTCCAGCGAGGAATTGCGGCGAATGCTGGAGAAATTACCCCGGCTGTCCACCTGCCTGATCAAGGAAATTTCCCGCCGACTGCGCGAGTTCAACCGGCAGTACCTGGAAGAAACCCTGCAAACCGAACGGCTGGCGATTATCGGCCGTTTTGCGAGATCCATCGTTCACGACTTGAAGAACCCACTGAACATCATCGGCATTTCAGCCGAAATGTCGGGAATGGAATCCGCGACGCCAGAGATGCGATTAGCGGCGAGAAACCGGATTCGAAAGCAGGTGGAGCGGATCAGCAACATGGTGAACGAGCTTTTGGAATTCACGCGTGGCTCGCAAACTTCCTTCGTGCTGGCCCCGGTGGACTGGCCCACATTCGTGCAACAGACAGTGGATGATATTCGTCCGGAAGTGGGATTGAAGTCAGTGACGATAGAATATGTGAATCAACCCCCGCAAATCGAGGTTCAGTTAAACCCGGAAAGAATGGCGCGGGTGTTCCAAAACCTGGCGCACAACGGCACAGATGCGATGCCGGAAGGGGGACGATTATTACTCAAATTTAGAATTCAGGACAAAGAAGTTATTACAGAGATGGAAGATACAGGGGAAGGAATCGCTCCTGAAATAGCCGACGAGTTGTTCGAGGCCTTTGTGACGTTTGGCAAAGCGCATGGAACGGGGCTTGGCCTGAGCATTTGCAAAAAGATTGTGGAAGATCACCAGGGCAGAATCTATGCGCGGAACGAGCAAGGGCGCGGCGCCATTTTTGCGTTTCACCTGCCGATATACCAAGGGTCCTGATCCAAGCCTCCTGCGATGAACCGTATTCGCCTATTGCCGGAACAGGTTGCCAACCAGATTGCAGCCGGCGAGGTGGTGGAGCGCCCGGCGAGCGTAGTGAAAGAATTGGTGGAAAATGCGCTGGACGCACAAGCCTCGCGAGTAATCGTGGAAATCGGGGCGGGAGGACGGAGCCTGATTCGGGTGACAGACAACGGGGTGGGAATGAGCAAGGACGACGCCCTGATGTGCCTGGAACGGCACGCCACAAGCAAGATCGAGCGCGCGGAGGACCTGCAATCGATCTCGACCATGGGTTTTCGTGGAGAAGCATTACCAAGTATTGCGAGCGTAAGCCGCTTTACACTGGTGACACGCGAAGCTTCAGACCAGAGCGGGGAAGCCACGCAAGTGACCGTGACGGGTGGAAAAATTGCGAATGTTTCCACGGCAGGAGGCCCACCCGGAACTTCGATAGAGGTACGACAGCTATTTTACAACCTGCCGGCCCGGCGAAAATTCCTGAGAACGGAAGAAACGGAATCGGCGCATACCCAACATTACCTGACGCTGGTCGCGCTGGCCCGGCCCGACGTGGGGCTGACGTATGTGCGAGACGCGGCAACGGTATGGCAATTGCCACCGGCCCAGGGAAGAGATAAATTTGAATCGCTGCAGGAAAGAATGAATGCCGTCTCCGGCCAGCTTACCGGACTAATCCCGGTTTCATTCAGAGCAACCCTCCCGGAATTTTTCGGCGAGGAGGAAAGCGCTTCCGATAGGGTGGATCATTCGCTTCATATCTGGGGATTGATCGGTTCCCCGGGAATTTCGCGGTCGACCCGGGATGACCAGCACTTATTCGTCAATAATCGACCCATTGAAAATCGTGGGTTGAATTATTCTTTAATGGAGGGGTATCACACGGCGCTGATGAAGGGGAGATATCCGGTTTGCTGCCTTTTCCTGGAAATGCATCCCACCCATGTGGATGTGAATATTCATCCCTCGAAAAAAGAGGTGAAATTCCACCAGGAACGAAGTGTAAAAACATTCGTGACGGAAGCAATCAGACAAGCGTTGCTTCAATACCATTCCCGCCCCGGCGCTGTTCCAACCCCTGCCCCGGTAATACTCAGGCCAAAGATCGCTGAGGCACCCGATGTTTCATCTGGCGGCAATGAAGAACTTCCTGTTCCGCCGGAAACAACAACGCCTCCGCTTGTGCTGCGGGGCGAGGCCCAGGCCCGGCTGGAGACACAAATTCCGCTGCCATCCCACCCGATCCATCCCTGGCCTCAACGGACGGATCCCTTTCCGGGGCCGACATCCGCTTCCAGCCCTGCGGCTCCCATTGGCGGTCAAGCGCTGGCGGCCTCGCTGCTTCGGGTTCCGCTGCGTCTGGTGGGTGTGGTGGGGAGATTGTATGTGGTGTTGGAATCCGATAGAGGCCTGGTGTTGCTGGACCAACATGCAGCTCATGAACGCATCTTGTTCGAGCAGATGCTCGAGAGGATGCAGCAAAACAGCCAGGCCCCGTCGCAGCGGTTGCTGCTTCCAGAAACGATTGAGCTCTCCATCCGCGACGCAGAATTTTTAAAGCAGCAACTCGGCGAGCTCAGTCGGTTGGGAGTCGGTTTGAGTGAATTTGGTGAAAGAACGTTCCTGCTGGATGCTTTGCCACCCTTTGTAAAAGCGCAAAATCCGAAATTGTTTGTGGTGGGCCTGATCGATGAGCTCAAGTCCGCAGGATCCGAGGTAAATAGTCTAAGACTCGGAGAGCATGTGGTGGCAAAAACGGTTTGCCGGCATGCGGTGAAGGCGAATGATCCCCTGGGGGGGCCGGAACTGGAGAAACTGGTTGAAGACCTCCGGAAATGCGAAATGCCCTATACTTGTCCACATGGCCGACCCACGCTGATTGAGATGAATTTCCGGGAGCTCGAAAAGAAGTTTGGACGAAGTCAGTAAAAGAAAAAGCCGCACGCTAGTGCGGCTCTTTTGATTTAGTTTCCTGAACCCTTAGGCTTTTGCCGGTTCAGCGCTTACTTCCTCAACTTTTGCGTTCTCGGCAAGAAAATCGAGGACTTTTTCGTTCAGTAATTGTTCGTAAATTTCTCCAAACCCGTCGCGCTTCTGCAACTCTTTGACAAGCTTATCGGGAGTCATGCCGTAGTTTTGGGCCATGGCAGTCACCCGGCGAAGAACAGCGTCCTGAGTCACTTTGATTCCTTCCTTTTCGGCAATTTTCCCAAAGATAAAGGAAAGTTTAACGCGATCTTTGGCAGTGGTGTTGGCGGCGCTGTAAATCTGTTCCCTGGATTGGTCGATGATCTCGGTAGAAACACCGCGCTGCTGGTTCTCCTGAACGATATTATAAATAACGTTCTTGGTCTCCTGAAGGACAATGCCCTCAG
Source organism: Verrucomicrobiales bacterium (assembly GCA_028293375.1). Taxonomy (GTDB): domain Bacteria; phylum Verrucomicrobiota; class Verrucomicrobiia; order Limisphaerales; family JAQGOY01; genus JAQGOY01. The sequence continues at coordinate 10,312 of JAQGOY010000278.1, forward strand.
GCAGCTCACAGTTGACTCGATTCAAAAGGGTCTCCGCCAACTTTTGGCGAGAGTCGCGGGTCTGCTTAAATGTAAGTTCGTTCTCGAGATCGCGGCGAATTCCTTCGCGCAATTTATCGAGACTCTCGGCGCCGAAAGATTTGGCGAACTCTTCGTCCACGGGGGTGAGTATCTTTTCCTTCACCTCGACGATTTCAGTCTGATAGCTGCCTTTTTTGCCGGCGACTTCAGGGGTGACGAAATCCTGAGGGAAATCGATCTCAACATTTTTTGAATCGCCTGTTTTGAGGCCGATCAATTGTTGACCGAAACCGGGGATGAAAGAGTCCTTCTCGACGTTAATCCAGAAATTCTTCTGAGTGGTGAGGCCTTTGGCGGCAGTGCTAAAATCAGTAATTGGCTTGCCTTCGCAAGTGCCGGTGTAATTGACCACGGCGATATCCCCTTCCTGGACGGGGCGGGTGACGGTCTCATATTTGGCCTGGCGCTCACGAAGAACCTGGATGGCTTTTTCCACATCCTCTTCGGTGACGATTTTGGATTCCTTCTGGACAGGCAAGCCTTTGTATTCAGGAAGCTCGAATTCAGGGGCAGTCTCAATAGTCGCGGCGAACTGGAGGGACTGACCTTTCGCAAACTGAATTTCCTCGATGTCGGGATATCCGATAACGTTCAATTTTTGGTCGCTAACCGCCTGGCGGTAGGCGTCTGGAATGAGTTTCTTTTTAACTTCGTCTTTGATGTCGGCGCCGAATTTTTTGACAACCATGTCCCGGGGCGCTTTTCCCTGGCGGAAGCCGGGAAGGGTGACTTGCCGCTGGTACTCTTTGGTCATGGAATCAAAAGCTTCATCGACTTTTTGAGAGTCAATTTCGACACGAACCAATTTCTTACACGGGGCGAGATTTTCTACAGTTACATTCACAGGCAAACCTTTTTTCAGCTGTTTTACGGGTTGCCCGGAACCTCAAGGTACCTAGACAACGAGTTTTTAAGCCTATGTTGTGGTTAAGTTGACGTCAAGCCCGTGAAACGGTGAATCGAGAGGCAAAATCCGAAGGGGAAGCACCTTGCAGAGAAGTGAGGAACCGGATAAAAATCAAACATGTTCACCCGCAAAAATTTTGTCGCGACAGTTCTTTCGATTCTATTTTTGGCCGTGATAAGCCAAAGCGCGAAGGGGGCCGATAAGAAACCAGTGCTTCTTTACAGCCGTTATTTCAACGCGGCGGGGGAAAACAGGTATCTGCCGGAGGGAAATTACACGGATATTTTGAAATTCGCACGCGAAGCGGGTTTCGAGTTGCAGGTACACAGCAATGAATTGTCCAACATCGCACTAAAAGGGGTAGACGTGGTTTTGATCGCGAACCCGAGCGATAAAGCTGCGGGAACCAACGCGACTCCGCACCATTTTGACGCCAGGGAAGTGGAACAACTGGTTCATTTCGTCAAGGCGGGCGGGGGACTGATCCTGATGGGAAACCAGGAGAATCACAATGTCGATGTGGCAGGGAGCAACCGTCTGCTGAAGAATTTTGGTTTAGAATTGGTGGATCAATACACGGATGCAAAACCGATCAGACTTGGCACGGATCATCCGTTATTTCCGGGACTTACCTGGGCTTACTACACCGGAGATCTGGTTCTTTTAGATCCCAAAAGCGGCGCCAGGCCCCGTGTGTTGATTGCCAACGACAAGACGACTCCCCTGGGAGGACCGAGGAATCAAGAAGGAGCTTTGATGGCAGGGGCCGAGCCTGGCAAAGGTCGGGTGGTGGTGGTAACGGATGCGGGGTGGCTAACGAATGAAGCCTTGAACGGAAAAGGAATTGGGTCCGTGGCGATAAAGGGCCACGATAATTTTGAAATTTTTCGGAGAATGGTTCTTTGGGCAGGCGGTGGGCTCGTCCCGGTGAGTTCACCCAAGTAATTTTCTGGGGATGACGCCCCTCTCGATATCCCGTTCGAGTGGGAGCACCTTCAGAATTCCGGTCTTCATCGCGGCGAAGGGTTCAAAGTCCAATTAACTTTGACAGAATTCGGGTTTTCCCTAAGCCTTTGGCAAAATTCCTATGAGATACGGCATCAATTCCTTTCTATTTGTTTCCCCATTTACCACTGAAAGCGTAAAGCTTTTCCCCCAATTTAAAAAATGGGGTTTCGATTCCGTGGAAATTCCGGTGGAAGATCCATCGCATATTGACCCCGCAGCGGTCAAAGCAGCCCTCGATAAAAACGGCCTGGTGTGCGGTTCCGTCTGTGCCTGCATGGGGCCGGACCGGGATTTGCGCGGGACACCGGAACAGCAGCAAACGGGGTTGAAATACATGAAAACGCTGCTCGACCAAATGGTCATTCTAAATTGTCCTAAATTGATCGGCCCGGTTTACTCGGCGGTTGGCCGCGCGGACGCAGTTCCCGAAAAGGAATACAAGCAACAATGGAAAACTGTTGTTAAACATTTGCAAACACTTTGCAAGTACGCGGAGAAGTGCGGCCGCCAGGTTTGCCTGGAACCGTTGAACCGTTTCGAGACTGATTTTATCAATACCTGCGACCAGGGATTGCAGATGATCAAGGACGTGGGAAGCCCGGCTCTGACTTTGCATCTCGATACCTTCCACATGAACATCGAGGAAAAAGACCAGGCGAAGGCGATTCGCAAGGCAGGCAAACTACTCGGACATTTCCACGCCTGCGGCAGTGATCGCGGCACCCCTGGCAGCGATAGCATCAACTGGCCCTCCATTAACAAAGCCCTGAACGACATCGGCTATAAAGGCGATGTCGTGATCGAATCGTTCACCACGGATGTGAAAGTCATCGCCCGAGCGGCGGCGATCTGGAGAAGGATTGAACCGACCACCAATGAAATAGCGGTCAAGGGACTGAAGTTCCTCAAAGCCACCGTCAAATAAATGACTGCCGAACAGCGTCTGACTCCATATACATTTATGAAAAAGTTCTTTTTCTCCCACAGTATGGCCCTTTTGGGCGCCATTGCCCTCACCCTTTCCACCACAACGAAAGCGGCTGATGGCGACTTCAAGCCGTTGTTTGATGGTAAAAGCCTTTCAGGCTGGGACGGCAACAAGGAACTCTGGTCTGTAAAAGACGGAGTGATCCACGGGGAAACGATGGCTGAAAAACCGATTAAGGGAAACACCTTCCTCATTTGGACGAACGGCACCGTGGCCGATTTCGAGCTTCATTTCACCTACCGAATCATGGATAAAGACAACAAGGGTTTTGGAAATTCCGGCATCCAATACCGCAGCAAGGTGGTTGATCCCGCCAACTGGGTGGTGGGGGGTTACCAGGCCGATTTCGAGTTTGGCAAAACCTATTCCGGCATCCTATACGAGGAACGCTTTCGCGGTATCCTGGCGCAGCGCGGACAAAAAACGGTGATCAAGGATGACGGTGGAAAAACCAAGGTGGAGGTGGTCGGATCCCTGGGCAAGTCGGAGGACATCCAGGCAGTGATCAAGCCGCGCGAATGGAACGATTACGTGGTCATTGCCAAAGGGAACCACCTGCAACACTTCATCAACGGCCAGCAAACCATCGATGTGACCGACGAACAACCGGACAAAGCGGCCAAGTCCGGCATCCTCGCGCTACAGATCCATGCAGGTCAGCCAATGATCGTTGAATTCAAAGAAATCAACATCAAAACCATTAGTAAATAATAATCGGACTCCCTGTCGTTATGAAACGTTTTTGGCTGATAATTTCCGGAGCGATGCTGCTCACCTGCACTTCGGTGTGGGCCGATAAAAGGATTGTCCTGATTGCAGGAAAACCGAGTCATGGTCCCGGTGACCACGAATTCCGCGCAGGCGCCCTGCTGCTCAAAAAGTGCCTGGATCAGACCCCGGGCATTCAATCGGAAGTGTATACCAACGGCTGGCCCGCCGATAACCATGCTTTTGATGGGGCTGATGCGGTGATGATTTTTGCTGATGGCGGAGGAGGGAACCCGGCAATCGTACAGGACCATTTGCAGGTCCTGGCTGGCCTGATCAAAAAAGGAGTGGGGTTGGGCTGCTACCATTATGCCGTGGAAATTCCCAAAGACAAAGGGGGTCCAGAATTTACCGATTGGTTAGGTGGTTTTTACGAAGACAGGTGGTCAACCAATCCCCATTGGGAAGCGGATTTTCAATCATTGCCAGAGCACCCGATCACCCGCGGGGTCTCGCCGTTTAAAATTACCGACGAATGGTACTACAACATTCGGTTTGGGGCTGATAATAAAATCACCCCGATCCTCGTGGCGAAACCCTCTGATGAAACGCGACAAGGAAAATCATCCTCCCCGCGCGGCCCGTATCCGCACATTGTGGCTGCGAGCGGTCGTGAAGAAGTGTTGTCCTGGGCTTTTGAGCGGCCGGATGGCGGTCGCGGCTTCGGCTTTACCGGCGGTCATTTCCACAAGAATTTTGGTAATGAAAACTTCCGAAAACTCGTCCTCAATTCCCTGTATTGGCTGGCCAAGGCGGAAGTTCCTGCCAAGGGAGTGGAATCAAAAGTGACCGAAGAAGAACTCCAGGCAAACCTGGACCCCAAAGGTCAACGGCCAGCTGCCACCCCGGCGCCGGTTGCAAAACCAACTTCTCAACTGGGAAACCAAAATCATCCCTTTGGTCCTGAATCTGCCGAGCAGGACATGAAGAAAATGATTCCCGCGGATGGAGTTGCGGCAACACTTTTTGCTTCCGAACCGATGCTCTCCAATCCCACCGACATGGATGTGGACAGCAAAGGGAGGGTCTGGATTACGGAAGGGGTTAACTATCGCGTGTTTCAGAAATGGGGCACCCTTCGGCCTCAAGGTGACAGGATTGTGATCCTCGAAGATACCGATGGCGACGGCAAGGCCGACAAATCGACGGTCTTTTACCAGGGGCCTGAAATCAATGCCGCCCTTGGCATTTGCGTATTGGGGAACAAAGTAATCGTCTCCCGTGCTCCGGATGTATTCGTCCTTACCGATACCGATGGCGATGGTAAAGCCGACAAAGTTGAAAAGATGTTTACAGGCATCAAGGGTGTGGACCACGACCACGCCGTGCACGCGTTTGTCTTTGGGCCGGACGGAAAGCTCTATTTTAATTTCGGAAACGCCGGCAAGGAAATCAAGCGCGGTGATGGTTCCCCGGTAATCGACATTGAAGGCAAGGTAGTTTCCGATGCTGGAAAACCGTTCCGCCAGGGAATGGTATTTCGCTGCAATGTTGATGGCAGCGATTTTGAAGTTCTGGCCCACAATTTCAGGAATAATTACGAAGTCGCCATCGATTCGTTTGGAACACTCTGGCAGTCCGACAATGACGATGACGGCAACAAGGGTGTGCGAATCAATTACGTGATGGAGCATGGGAATTTCGGTTACACAGACGAAATAACCGGCTCTTCCTGGGGGGATGCCTGGAAAAAAGGTTCGGCCAAAGGAGCCAAAGGGGATGATAAAATCCTTTATGAATGGCACTCCATGGATCCAGGCGTGGTTCCAAACCTCCTCAATACAGGAGGCGGCTCTCCGACCGGCATTGCCATCTATGAAGGCAATTTGTTACCGGCGGTATTTCAGAATCAAATCCTTCACTGCGACGCAGGCCCCAGGGTCGTGCGCGCATATCCGACTTCACCCAGCGGCGCCGGCTATTCGGCGACCATTACAAATCTCCTGACCAGTTCGGATAACTGGTATCGCCCTGCTGACGTGTGTGTCGCGCCGGACGGTTCCGTATTCATAGCTGACTGGAACGACGCCGGGGTCGGTGGCCACAATATGGCCGACCAGGACGTGAACAAAATGAGCGGTCGCGTTTACCGTGTAGCGCCTCCCGGAACGGCCTACAAAATTCCAGCCTTGGATTTGAGCAACGCCGAAGGTTGCGTGGCTGCCCTGCGGTCGCCTAACCAGGCAACCCGTTACCTGGCATGGACCAAACTCCAGGAAATGGGAGGCAAGGCAAAGTCCGCTTTGAATAAAATGGCAAAGAGCAACGAACCCCGCATGGCTGCGAGAGCTTTTTATGCGCTGGCCAAAATCGATGGCAACGTGAAATCAACCGTGGAGACGGCGTTGAAAAGCAAAGACTCCGATTTGCGCATCACTGGCATCCGTATTGCACACCAATCCAATCTGGATTTGATTCCGTACCTCAAGAAATTGTCAAAAGACGAATCGGCGCAGGTTCGACGGGAAGTCGCCATCGCACTGCGTCACTCCACATACGCCGAAGCGGCAGATATCTGGGCAACCCTGGCCATGCAGCATGACGGCAAGGACCGTTGGTACCTCGAAGCGCTGGGAATCGGAGCGGATCAGCAGGACGAGGCGTTCTTTAATGCCTGGCTGAAAAAAGTGGGCAACGACTGGAACACACCTGCCGGCAGGGACATCATCTGGAGATCCCGTTCGCCCAAGGCAGCGCCCCTGCTGGTAAAAATAGTAAACGACAAGCAAACCACTGCCAGCGATAAAGACCGCTATATTCGCAGCCTTGATTTTATCAAAGGTCCTGAGAAAGACGCTGCTCTTTTGGAATTGCTCGGCACTAATTAGGCAAACCTTCCTTTCCACAAGGCGTCCATGCAAACATGGACGCCTTTTTCTTTACCATTTGAGATCTGCGGTCATCTTGTTGGCTGTGCGGTCCATCTACTTCGATTATAACGCGACAACCCGACTCGATTCACGAGTGCAGGGGGAGATGGAGCCTTTCCTTTCGGAAATCCATGGCAACCCCTCCAGCGTTCATCATATAGGACGGCGGGCCAGAGCTTCCCTGGATGAAGCGAGAGATAGAGTGGCGGTGGTGTGGAAATGCAAGCCGAGCGAGGTGGTCTTCACCAGCGGGGGGACGGAAAGCAACAATCTGGCAATCTTTGGAACAGCCCGATTGTTAAAGGGAAAAAAGAATCACCTGATTACCTCGCAGATCGAGCACCACGCCGTGCTTCATGCTTTCGAGTATTTGGAAAAAAAGGAAGGGTTCCATGTTACCTATCTTCCGGTGAGTCCTGAAGGGATGGTAGATCCCGTCAGCCTGAAATCGGCGCTGACGCCAGCCACCGGTCTTGTTTCCATCATGACTGCGAATAATGAGACGGGCGCGGTGCAACCGGTGGCGGATTTTTCTAAAATCTGCCGGGAGGCGAGCGTTCTTTTTCATACCGATGCGGTCCAAAGCTTTGGAAAACTGCCCTTTGATTCCATTCATCAGTTCGGGGCGGACCTGGTTTCCGTGTGCGCGCACAAGTTTCACGGGCCGAAAGGAAGCGGAGCTCTGTTTATTCGTTCTCCATTGCTACCTGAGCCTATCCTGGTGGGTGGAGGCCATGAGAACGAAAGAAGAGCAGGGACGGAGAACCTTCCAGCTATTTGGGGATTAATGGTGGCGTCCGAACTTTTTGTAAGGACCCCGGTTTTTGACTCGGCGAGGGTTGAGCCACTGGTGGCGCAGTTACGAGAGATGGCACAATCCATCCCAGGGATTCACATTCGAACCAGCGAAACCCATTCGCTTCCAAACACCCTGGCGATGACGGTGGAGAAAGCAGATAGCATCTCGCTCATGGCGGCGCTGGATTTGGAGGGTATTTGCGCCTCCAGCGGGTCGGCGTGCTCGGCGGGCTCTTTGGAGCCATCCCACGTGATGAAAGCGATGGGAGTGCCCCCGGAGGAGGCGAATGCGTTAATTCGTTTTTCACTAGGTCGTGACAATACCGAAGAAGAGGTAGAGTATGTGGGGAAGCGACTTTTACAGTTGATTAAACAGGTACAAGCGTGGGGTAAGTAACGAAAACAATGTGAATAGACTGTGCTCAATTCCAACAACTCCGACTAATGGGACTTCAGGGATTTCCTTACCATCCTTATTGATTGTCCTGTTGGCGCGTAAGTGGTTGTCACGACCTTGACATAGGGAGTTGTTTGCTTTATTCACACCCCTTAATAATAAGATCTTTTTGAAGATAAAGATTACTCTCTTAAGACTGCATGAACATTACAATAGCCAAGGATCAACTAATCAGTGGACTGCAGTCAGTGATCAACGTGGTCAGCGCGAGAACTACGCTGCCGATACTTTCGAATGTTCTGCTTAGGACAGGCAACGGGAGGTTGGAGCTTACAGCGACCGATCTGGATGTGACGATTTCCTGTTCGGTGGAAGCGACGGTCAAGCAAGCAGGAGCGACCACCATTCCGGGAAAGAAACTCTCGGGTATTGTGAGAGAATTGAGCGCTTCGGAAATTGAAATTGAGGTCGACGAAAAGAATGTTTCACAATTGCGAGCTGGCGCTTCATTTTACAAAATTAATGGGTTGAGCGCCGAAGAATTTCCCCCGTTCCCACAGTTCAAAGAAAACAAGAGGGTGGTAGTTCCGCAGGACAAGCTGAAGGCAATGCTTAAAAAGACGTCCTTTGCGATATCCACCGACGAATCGCGCTACGTTTTAAACGGTATTTTCTTCATCATCAAAGACCATAAAATTACTTTGGTGGCAACGGATGGGCGCCGGCTGGCAATGGCCGATGAGGAGATCGATGTCCCGGAAAACAGCCAGGGCGAATTCATTGTTCCGACCAAAGCTGTGAACGAACTTTCGCGTCTACTGCAAGGCTCGGGCGAAATTGAGATTAAATTTTCCGAGAACCAGGTTTCGTTCAGTTTGAAAGACGAAAAGGCATTCAACATTGTGATCATCACCAAGCTGGTGGAAGGGACCTATCCGAATTACCGCCAGGTCATTCCAACCGAGACCAAGGAAAGAGTGCCATTGAGCCGCGAAGAGTTTCTGCATGCCGTTCGCAGGGCGGGGCTGATGACTTCCGAGAAAGCCAATTCGGTAAAACTTACTTTTACAAAAAACAATCTGGCGATCACTGCGAATTCTCCGGATGTGGGCGAAGCTCGAGAGAGCCTGGCAATCAATTACAAAGGCAAAGACCTGGCCGTGGCGTTTAATCCCAATTACCTGGTGGAACCGCTAAATGCGTTGACTGAGGAAGAGGTATTTGTGGAGTTGATCGATGAATTAAGCCCGGGCGTTTTAAAGATTAATGGGCCATTCCTTTATGTAGTTATGCCCATGCGCCTGAGTTGATCCTGCGAACAACTTTTCTTTGAACGGTTTTAAGCCTTCGCTACACTGGCGGAGGTGAATCCCTACGACCAAGTTCTCGATGCCACGATCTCCCATTTGGAGAAATTAAAGGCAAGCGGAATCAAGCATGTAAAAGTTTCGCAAGAGATCCTTTCTTCGCTGACAATGCCGTCCTCCCGTGCTGTGGAGACGCGGGCAAGCGCAAGTCCAGCTGCGACCTCAACTGCCAGTGGACGATCGACTATTCCCGTGACTCCAAAACCGGTTGCAGTGGCGCCGTCCCTCCCTCAGTCCAAGGTTTCGTTGATGGAATCGATGGCGGAAGAAATCAAGCAAGTCAGAGGAGAGGGAGAGATTCCCGGCGAGAAGGGCTTGGCGCTGGAACAGGTGAAACAAAGGGCAATGGTGTGCGTGAAATGCCCACACCTCGCATCTTCCCGCCGCAACGTGGTCTTCGGAGTGGGGAATATCGATTCGCCGCTGATGTTCGTGGGGGAGGCCCCCGGGATGGAGGAGGATCAGGAAGGGGAACCTTTTGTTGGAGTGGCCGGGCAGCTATTGACAAAAATAATTAAAGCGATGGGGTTTGGAAGAGAGCAGATCTACATCGCCAACGTTCTTAAGTGCAGGCCCAACACCCCGGGACAAACTGCCGGCAACAGGAAGCCATCTGAGGAAGAAATGAAAAAATGCCTTCCCTACCTTCTGGCCCAGATCGAAATAATTCAGCCGAAAATTATTGTCGCGCTGGGTGGAACTGCGGTGGAAGGGCTATTCGGCAAGACCGATGGCATCAGCAAGATAAGGGGTCATCTGCGTTATCTTCGGAACATACCAGTTATGCCAACCTTTCACCCTTCCTACCTCTTGAGGCAGCAGATGTTGACGGAAAAAAGAAAAGTATGGGAAGACATGATGAAGGTAATGGAACACCTGCAGATTCCTATAACTGAGAAACAGCAGGGTTTTTTCCTAAAGGCTTGAGAACGATAGGTTTGGCTCACTTTGTTTCGCTCGAAAGATAGCAAGACATATGGCGGGACATCTGCTATAGAAGTGCGCCAATAAAGCCTCCCAGGCGAGATTTGATTTGATCCGCAGAGAGGCAAGGCCCTGAGCGACAGCCAAATGATGATGTTTGGATTATTGGGATCTATTGGTTTCGACCTTTACATTCCCCGGGAATCGTTAAAAGCAACATTGCTTATTTCTTTCTTAAGCGTGTGGGTTTTGGTCGGACTATTCTCCTACCTCAACCGCTATACCCGGAGGAGATACTTCACCCTCTGGACGGTTGCGTGGTTATTTTATGCGCTTTGGCTGATCCTCACTGTTCTGTGGCTTGATACTCCCGACATGGGGCATCTTTTGGTTTGGAAACAATGGTGCCTGGGAGTGATGGCCGTCTTTCTTTTTTGGGGGACCCTGCAGTTTAGTCAGATTAAGCCCAAGCAGGGTCTTTTCGCATGGTTTATTATTTTTTTGCTGATCTGGAGTTTTGTCGGAGCTGCCGTGCTATCGAGGGTGATGTTTGAGATACCACTTTTCGCGATTATCTCTGCGGTGAGCATTGGGACGTCTTACAACTTCTTCAGGTACAGGAAAAAACGCGGCTACCTGGGAGCGAGTTTGCTTTCGACAGGCTTCGCGTTATGGGCGGGATTCTTCGCGTCATTCCCATTCATCATCCTTATTCCGGACCTGGTCACTGTCTCGTTTTTCATGGCTGCCATTCTCCAGCTGTTTATCGCGGTTAGCATGATAGTGCTGGTGCTGGAGGAAGCTCGAAGCACGGCGGACGAAGCCTATCGCGAACTCAGAGAGGGGCGTTCTTTCACCCGGGAACTGGAAACGAGAATACAGTCAACCGAGGAGAGGTATCGCAGCCTTTTTGATCAGGCAAGTGAAGCCATTGTCATCCTGAACAGTTCCGATTTGACGATATTGGAACTGAATCGAACGGCAGAAAGACTGCTTGGGGTTCATCGCGCGGAAGCGATGGAGGTCAAATTCACTACATTTTGCCAAGTACCACCCCACAGCGAATCCATCGCTGGCGCCGCTTTAATTGGGTTGCTGTGCGATCAAAGACCATTGAAGCTTGTTAAGAAAAATGGAGGCAGCATCACCTGTGAGGCGGACGGAGCTCCGATTGACTTTGAAGGACGGCCTGCTCATCAACTGTTCATCCGGGAACTGACGGAACGGGCACGATTGGAGCAACAACTGCGGCAGGCAGAGAAGCTTTCGGCACTGGGCCAGATGATTTCAGGAATTGCCCATGAATTGAACAATCCTCTTGCTGTGATAAAAGGGTACCTGGAATTGATCCTGGCGCATCATTCGATGAACGACCAGACCCGAGCGGATTTGGACAAAGTGGCGACTGAAGCGAACCGTGCTGCGAAACTGGTGAAGAACTTTCTCGCCTTCGCCAGGGAGCAGCCGCCCGAAAAGAAGCTGGTTAGCTTAAACGAGTTGGTAATGAGGGTATCGGAGTTGCGAAAGTTTGATTTACTGGTGGCGGGCGCGGAGTTAGTGACAGACCTGGATGCGCGGCTCCCGTTGACCTGCGCTGACGAAGACCAGCTTCAACAGGTGATCATGAATCTTCTGAGTAATTCCCTGCATGCGTTGCTGGATGCTTCGCGCTCGCCTGTGCTCAAAATTTCAACCCGGGTCCAGGGCTCGATGATTTTGGTTTCGGTGGAAGACAATGGCCCGGGCATTCCGAGGGAGATTCAGGAAAGGATTTTTGAGCCGTTTTTTACCACGAAATCGGTCGGGAACGGAACGGGGTTGGGTTTATCGATTGCTCACAGCATCCTTTCGGAACATCACGGCCGGATTTCCTATTACACCGCCGGGCTCGGAGGGGCGGGATTTCTAATTGAAATTCCAGTGACGGAACTTCCGATTAAACCGTTTCAAACCGAGCCGCTGCCGCCACGAGAGCTACCCCCTCAAACCAGACAAAAGCCGGCGCTGATCCTGGTTTTGGATGATGAGAAGTCGATTGCCGACCTGCTTGCGGAGATGCTCTCGTTAATTGGGCACTTTCCGATTGTGGCCAATTCACCGCCCCAAGCGCTTTCGTTGATGGAAAAGCACGAATTCGATCTTATATTGAGCGACTACCGGATGCCGGTGATGAACGGGCAGGAGTTTTACAAGGTGGTCTGCACCAGGAAACCGGCTTTGTGCAGGAAGATCATCTTCCTGACCGGGGATGTGGTTAATGAGGAGACCCTGTCGTTTCTCAAGCAGGTGGGGAATCCGCATTTGGCGAAGCCGTTTCAACTGACAACCTTGCAAAAAACGATAGATGAAGTGCTCAGCATTGCGACATAAGAAGAGCAGGATGCTGTTCTTTTGTGACAAAAATCTTTTTCTTCTCGGTTTTCCACGTAAGTTAGAGGCATGGGACAGAGACGTGAATCACGCGAGCGCGCGGTGCAATTTTTATTTCAGTATGATCTGAACAAGCCTGAAGAGCTGGATTTGGCTCTGGATCATTTTTGGCAAAGCCAACGGGCCGTGGTAATTGCCCAGGACAAGGCGGTTGCCACCTGGGGCGAGGAAGCTACTCTGCCGCCTCTATCGTCGCAGGAAGCGGCACTACGACTCTTTGCGGATCCCCTGATCAAAGGAACGCTGGAACATCGTGAACAGCTCGATAACGAGATCAAAAAGCATACCCAAAACTGGGACCTGGGACGGATGGCGGTGGTGGATCGTAATATTCTCCGGCTGGCCATTTACGAAATGCTTCATAGGGAAGATATCCCTCCCATTGTCAGTATAAATGAGGCAGTGGACATTGCGAAAAAGTTTTCAACCGAAGAAAGCGGCCGGTTTGTAAACGGCATATTGGATAAAATCAAGGGCGAACTGATGAGACCTGCCAGAATCGTGAAATAATGTTTGCGGACCTCCATCTTCATACGCATTTTTCCGACGGCACTTATTCGCCGGAAGAGCTGGCTGGTCATGCACATCGGCTGGGATTTGGGACAATAGCCCTGACGGATCATGATACAGTTCAAGGCTGTGCGAGGATGGCGGTTGCGTGCGCAGCGCTGCAGATGGAGTTTATTCCTGCCACTGAACTTACTGCTGAAATCGATGGGGACGAGGTACATTTGCTGGGAATGTTCCTGAACCCGACTCATCCGCGATTGCTGGTGGAGACAGCGAAATATCAAAAAGTCCGGACTGACCGGATTTATGAAATGGTTTCGCGATTGAACAAGCAGGGAGTGCCGCTCAAGCCTGAGGTCGTTTTCAAGCTGGCTAATTGTCAATCTCCTGGGCGACCGCACGTGGCCAGAGCCCTGGTTCAGGAAGGCATTTGCAGAAACATGGATGAGGCTTTTGATCGATTTCTGAAGAAACATCGAGTTGCCTGGGTTCCTAAATTCAAAGTATCTGCGGGAGACGCCATAGCCTTGATTCATGAAGCAGGGGGGCTGGCGATACTGGCACATCCGGGGTTGAACCGAAATGACTCCTCCATTCCGAAGCTCATCGAAGAAGGGCTTGATGGTTTGGAATGTTTTCATTCGAAGCACGGAGATGCTGCTTCCCAACATTATTTGTCATTGGCAGAGAAATATCATGTCCTGGTGACGGGGGGCTCCGATTGTCACGGCATGAGTAAAGGGAAACCGTTAATCGGAACGATCAAACTGCCCTACAGTTACGTCGTCGCACTGAAAGAAAAAGTAGCAAGCAGGGGAGGCTCGGCGGTTGTGGCATAATTTACATGGGAATCTTCGATAAATTCAGACAAGGGCTTCAAAAGACCCATGATCGACTCACCCACGAAATCAAGCGGATCGTTACACGGTCACCCAGGCTGGATGCGGCGTCGATTGAGGAACTGGAAGCGGTGTTGATTGGAGCGGACCTGGGAGTGGCGATGACGCAGCAAATCATAGTTGCGGCGAAAAAGAATTTTGAGCTGCAGGGAAAAGAAAAGGTTGATTTTTTGACGGTGGCAACCCGCGAAGTGGCGAGCGTTTTCAAAAACGGTGAGTCGGGGTTGAAGTATAATGCGACAGGTTTGACGGTGGTTTCCATGGTGGGTGTGAATGGGACCGGAAAAACGACTACCTGCGCAAAGCTTGCCGCCTATTATAAACAAAAGGGGAACGGGGTGGTGCTGGCTGCCTGCGATACGTTCCGGGCCGCTGCGATCGATCAACTTAAGATATGGGGGACCCGCCTTGATGTGCCGGTTGTGGCTGGAGCGGATCGCTCGGACCCTTCCTCGGTGGCACATGATGCAGTCACTGCAGCGCTGGCAAGGGACGCGCGCTATCTTTTCGTGGATACAGCCGGTCGCCTGCATACTAAAAGCAATTTGATGCAGGAGTTGCAGAAACTTCATCGTGTTATTGGAAAGAAACTGCCAGGGGCGCCACATGAAGTGCTACTGGTTCTGGATGCCAGCACGGGAATGAATGCGCTCAACCAGGCGCGGGAATTTCACAAGTCGGTGCCACTGACGGGACTGGTAGTCAGCAAGCTGGATGGAACGAGCAAGGGCGGCATGGTTGTGGCCATCCAAAAGGAACTTGGGATACCGATACGCTTTATTGGATTGGGTGAACAACCGGAGGACCTGCAACCGTTCGACGCGGGTGAGTATGCGGCTGCGCTGTTTACCGATCGTAATTAGGATATGGCTGTGAACAACAAGAGTTCACAAAATGAAGAGAGGCTTGAAAAGGCCTGGATGCGACGGGCGCTAGCCCTGGCACGGAAAGCATACGGCCAAACCTCACCCAACCCGATGGTTGGCGCTCTGGTAGTCAGGAGTGGAAAAATTGTGGGAGAGGGATATCACCACATGGCCGGGCAACCTCATGCGGAAATTGAAGCATTGAAGGATGCGATTTCCCGGAATGAGCGGACCCAGGGAGCAACACTGGTAGTGACACTGGAGCCGTGCAGTACCCACGGGCGCACCCCACCCTGCACGGAGGCCATAATCCAAGCTGGAATTAAGAGAGTAATCGCAGGCGCGTGTGATCCCAATCCCCGGCATGAAGGTCGCGGGTTTGATGTTTTAACAAAGGCCGGAGTCGAGGTAACGCGTGGAGTCGAATCCCAGGCATGCGCGGAATTGAACCGATGTTTCAATCACTGGATTGTTACTCACACACCTTACGTCACCCTTAAATGCGCGATGACGCTGGATGGACGAATCGCAACGGCAACCGGAGAGTCCAAGTGGATTACGGGACCTGCTGCGCGTCGCGAGACGATGCGCTTACGCCGGGGGGCGGAGGCGGTACTGGTTGGAGTGAATACTGTGATTCAGGACGACCCACGGCTCACGGTGCGGGATCTTGGAAAGGGAAGAGGGCACCAGCCATGGAGGATTTTATTGGATCCCACAGCACGCATTCCATTGAGCGCCGGGCTTTTAAACGATGAATTTAGGGAGAGGACAGTTGTGGTGGTTGGCACGTCAGCGAAAAGAACAAGGATTGTTGAGTTGCAAAAGCGGGTGGAGGTCCTCTGCATTGGCTCCGAGGGACGCGAACTTGCACTGAGAGATTTGATGAGACACCTTGGGCAACGAGAGATTATGCATTTATTGATCGAAGGTGGAGGAGAAACCCATTCCCATTTTGTCAAAACGCGGCTGGTAAACGAAGTGTGCTTTTTCTATGCGCCCAAAATCCTTGGAGGGTTGGGAGCTCGTCGCGGAGTGGGAGGATTGGGCGCCGAGGGGAAGAATGATTTCATGTTTCTTAATAACGTATCGACCAAGCTGCTTGGAGGGGACTTACTTGTTCGTGGTTTGTGCCAGCCAGGGGTCTAAAACTTATGTTTACGGGTCTTGTTGAAGAAGCGGGATTTGTGGAGTGCATCCTGAAGAGTGATGGAGCCATAAGGCTCTCGGTGCGCGCGCTGCTTTGCGGAGCAGGGTGTTCCAGGGGCGACAGCATCTCGGTGAATGGTTGTTGCCTGACCGTTGTTGACACGATAACCACGCCGGGAGTGGAAGGAGCGGTGGTTTCTTTCGAGCTGCTCCAGGAAACGTGGAACCTGACCAATCTCCAATATGCGGCCAAAGGCGACCGGGTTAATCTTGAGAGGGCATTATTGGCCAGTGCGAGACTCGGCGGACACTTTGTGTCGGGACACATTGACGAGATGGGGACGATCCTCAAATGGGAAAAATCCGGGTCCGACCATATCCTTGAAATCGGGTGCTCCGCACAATTGTTAAAGTATGTTGTTCATAAAGGATCAATCGCCCTGGACGGAATGAGCCTGACTGTTGCCAGCGTGTTTGAGGGCGGTTTCCGGGTTTGGATCATTCCGCACACTTACGAAGTGACGACATTGAAGGAAAGACAATTGGGAGACCGGGTAAACCTGGAGCCGGACCTGCTGGCCAAATACGTGGAGAAGTTGGTGGCCCCGATGCAGCAGTAAAGAAAAAGGGACGGCCAAAGCCGTCCCTTCTCTTGAGATTGTTTGATAACAACCGGGTAGGATTAATATCCGCCCATGCCGCCCATACCGCCATGGTCACCACCGCCACCAGGAGCTGGTTTGTCCTTCTCAGGAATTTCGGTGATGAGACATTCGGTGGTGAGGAGCAGACCGGCAATCGATGACGCGTTCTGCAAAGCAGAGCGGGTCACTTTTTTGGGGTCGACGACGCCAGCCTTGACGAGGTCTTCGTAAGCGCCAGTGGCGACATTGTAACCTTCGTTATTTTTGCGGCGTTTGACTTCCTGGACGATGATCGAGCCTTCCACACCGGCATTGTAAGCCAGGGCGCGGAGAGGAGATTCGATGGCGCGTTTGACGATGTCAGCGCCAATCTTTTCGTCACCTTCCAAGTGAAGGGCTTCGATAGCAGGCAAGCAGCGGAGGAGAGCGACGCCGCCCCCGGGAACGATGCCTTCTTCGACGGCTGCGCGGGTGGCATGCAGAGCATCTTCCACGCGGGCTTTCTTTTCCTTCATTTCGGTTTCGGTAGCTGCACCGACATTAATCACAGCAACGCCACCAGCCAACTTGGCAAGGCGTTCCTGCAATTTTTCACGATCGTAGTCGGAAGTGGTTTCTTCAATCTGGCGACGGATCTGGTTGACCCGGCCCTGGATCTCGGAGGATTTTCCATAACCTTCAACAATGGTGGTGTTTTCCTTGTCGACGACAACCGACTTGGCGCGGCCGAGGTCTTCGAGGCCGACGTTTTCAAGCTTGATGCCGAGGTCTTCGGTAATGCATTTGCCACCGGTGAGAATGGCGATGTCTTCCATCATGGATTTGCGGCGATCGCCGAATCCAGGAGCTTTGACAGCGCAGACATTGATGGTGCCACGGAGTTTGTTCACCACGAGGGTAGCAAGAGCTTCGCCTTCGACATCTTCAGCAATGATCAAGAGAGGCTTGCCCAATTTAGCAACCTTCTCGAGGACCGGGAGGAGGTCTTTGAGGCTGGTGATTTTCTTCTCGTAAATGAGCATGTAAGCGTCATCGAGTTTCGCTTCCATGGCCTCGGCATTGGTGACGAAGTAAGGAGAGAGATAACCCTTGTCGAACTGCATGCCTTCAACCACGTCGAGGGTGGTTTCGATGGATTTTGCTTCTTCCACGGTGATGGTGCCGTCTTTGCCCACTTTATCCATGGCGTCAGCAATAATTTCGCCAATGGTGGTGTCCCAGTTAGCGGAAACGGTCGCGACCTGCTTGATTTCTTCCTTATCCTTGACCTTCTTGGCGATCTTGGCGAGGTGCTCAGTAGCAGCATCAACAGCCTTCTGGATGCCACGCTGGAGGCTGATGGGACTTGCGCCAGCGGTCACGTTCTTCAGGCCTTCGCGATAAATCGCCTCGGCGAGCACGGTGGCGGTGGTGGTGCCGTCGCCAGCGGTGTCGCTGGTTTTGCTGGCCACTTCGCGAACCATTTGGGCGCCCATGTTTTCATAAGCGTCTTCCAATTCGATTTCCTTGGCGACAGTAACGCCGTCCTTGGTCACGGTTGGGGATCCGAATTTCTTGTCGATGACAACGTTGCGGCCTTTTGGCCCCAGGGTTGCCTTGACTGCGCGAGCGAGTTTTTCAACGCCCTTAAGAAGGGATTGCCGCGCAACTTCATCAAATACTAATTGTTTAGCTGCCATAATTATTTTTTAGTTGGGTTTAATTAGTCGATAACGGCGAGAACGTCATCGGAGTTTAAAATTTTGTATTCTTTACCATCCAGCTTGATCTCGGTTCCGCCATACTTGCTGACGAGAACACGATCGCCCTTTTTGACTTCAAATGGAACCTTCTTGCCATTGTCATCTGTCTTTCCGGTGCCGAGTGCGATAACGATGCTTTCGGTTGGTTTTTCCTTGGCAGAATCAGGGATGATGATGCCGCCTTTTTTTACTTCTTTCTCTTCGGCGGGTTCCACGAGGATCCGGTCACCGAGAGGACGAATACTTAATGCCATACTTTAATTTCCTTATTTTGTTTGATTTGGTTTGGTTAATCAAATCCCGCTGCACTCGCCACGGGAAAATTTGCGTTTACGGGACGTGGTCCCGAAAAACAGACCGGCCTGAAAATAGGTTCCAGGCAGGTCATGAGAATCGTTACTTTTTATCATCAACTACTTCAGCGTCGATGATCGGGCCTTCTTCCTTGCTTCCACCTGGTTTGGCCCCTGCTGTGCCCGGTTCGGGACCTGGTTGCGCGCCTGGTCCAGCGCCAGCTTTATCCTGGCCAGCCTTATAAAGATCAGCCGAGACTGCCTGCCAGGCTTCTGTCAATTTCGCGGTGGCAGTCTTGATTGCAGCGGTGTCGGTTCCCTTCAGGGCTTCCTTTGCTTCCAACACTGCTTTTTCAAGAGTTTCTTTGTTCGGTCCCGAAATTTTGTCTCCGCTGTCCTTGATCAATTTTTCGGATCGATAAACAGTGTTGTCCGCTTCATTGCGGGCTTCGATTTCTTCTTTTCGGGCCTTGTCCTCATCAGCATGCAGTTCTGCGTCCTTGCGCATCTTGTCGATCTCATCCTTGCTAAGACCACTGCTGGCAGTGATGGTGATTTTTTGTTCTTTGCCGGTTCCCAAATCCTTGGCACTGACGTGCAGAATCCCGTTGGCATCGATGTCGAAGGTTACTTCGATTTGAGGCATTCCGCGAGGAGCCGGAGGAATATCGGAAAGGTTGAATTTGCCGATGGTTTTGTTATCGCGGGCAAATTGGCGTTCGCCCTGAAGAACATGAATTTCGACTCCGGGCTGATTATCCGACGCGGTGGAGAAAGTTTCAGATTTCCGGGTAGGAATCGTTGTATTACGTTCGATCAGTTTGGTGAATACGCCCCCGAGTGTTTCGATTCCCAGGGAGAGCGGGGTGACATCCAGAAGGAGGACATCCTTGACTTCGCCTTTGAGCACGCCGCCCTGAATCGCTGCACCGATGGCGACAACTTCGTCAGGGTTCACGCCCTGATGGGGAGCCTTGTTGACCATGGCTCGAGCGGTTTCAACCACGCGAGGCATACGAGTCATCCCGCCGACCAGCACGAGTTCATCGATCTTATCGCTGGATAGGCCAGCATCTTTGAGGCAGTTTTTGGTGGGGGTGATGGTTCTTTCGAATAGAGAATCACACAGTTGTTCCATTTTGGCCCTGGTCAGTTGAATACTGATGTGTTTAGGGCCGCTGGCATCCGCAGTAATGAACGGCAGATTAATGTCGTACTGCTGGGAGCTCGAAAGCGCGATTTTAGCTTTTTCTGCTTCTTCTTTAATGCGTTGAAGAGCATCAGGCTGTTTGCGCAAATCCATTCCCTGGCTTTTCTTGAAATCATCCAGGATATAATCCATCAAGGCATTATCCCAGTCGTCACCACCGAGGTGAGTATCGCCGTTGGTGGCTTTCACTTCGAAAACGCCGTCGCCGATTTCCAGGACCGAGATATCAAATGTTCCACCGCCTAAATCGTA
Organism: Verrucomicrobiales bacterium; assembly: GCA_028293375.1. Lineage (GTDB taxonomy): Bacteria > Verrucomicrobiota > Verrucomicrobiia > Limisphaerales > JAQGOY01 > JAQGOY01. The sequence goes on from JAQGOY010000278.1 coordinate 30,415, forward strand.
GACTGCGATTTTTTCATCTTTTTTCTTATCGAGCCCGTAAGCGAGTGAAGCTGCGGTGGGTTCGTTGATGATACGGAGAACTTCGAGTCCGGCGATACGTCCGGCGTCTTTGGTCGCCTGGCGTTGAGAATCGTTAAAATAAGCAGGAACTGTAATAACAGCCTGAGTGATTTTCTCGCCGAGGCGGGTTTCCGCATCGGCTTTCAATTTTGCCAGGATCATGGCCGAGACTTCCTGGGGAGAGAACTGTTTTGGTTTGCCTTCGACCTCGACTTCGACAGCGACATCGCCATTGGAAGCCCGGACGACTTTATAAGGGACGCGTTTAATTTCTTCCTGAACTTCGTCAAATTTGCGTCCCATGAAGCGTTTGACGGAGTAAACTGTATTTCGGGAGTTCGTAACGGCCTGGCGTTTAGCGGCATCGCCGACGAGTCGTTCGCCCGATTTAGTAAATGCGACCACGGACGGGGTCGTGCGCTTGCCTTCCGAGTTTTCCAATACTACCGGCTCGCCGCCTTCCATTACGGACATGCAGGAGTTGGTAGTTCCCAAATCAATTCCTAAAACTTTTGCCATATCTGGAAATACTCTAGCAGGGGCGATGCCTAACCTTTTTTTGGAGTTTGCCTAGGGTGGAGACGGCGTAAAGGCATAGGAAGAGAGGTGTGCAAGTGTGACACTGTGCCATAGTGACTCAAACTTGGCACATGTTCCACGTGGAACGTTGTGCCGTGCGGGTTTAATGTTCCACGTGGAACATCAAAGATCGCCACAGCAATTTCCAACATCGGTATGATCGGTGATATGCTCCACCGCAGCACAGGACATGGAGGAGTCCCCTCTCTTCAACCAGACTAGAAGCACACTGATATCTGCCGGGCTGACTCCCGATATTCTGGAAGCCTGACCGATAGTAGTGGGTTTTATTTTAGTCAATTTCTGGCGAGCCTCCGTTCGTAGACTGTGAACCTTGAGGTAATCGAATCCACTAGGAATTTGCTTTTCTTCCATGGATTTAAATTTGGTCACTTCGGCTTCCTGGCGATCTATATATCCCGCGTATTTGGCAATGATTTCGACCTGTTCCTGGACGGAAGCAGGCAGGCTTACATTAGCTTTAGGAAGGTTCGTGTATGACATTTCCGGGCGTCGCAAGAGCTGAAGGAGCGTGTCTTTTCCTTCTCGAGTATTCTCTAATCGCGTTAGCTCCTCCTCTACAGCCTGCTTTTTCTTAATAAACAGGGTATGGTTTCTAACGGGGAGCAATCCCGCGTCATAGCCTATCTGACTGAGGCGCATGTCTGCATTATCCTGCCGGAGCAGGAGTCGATACTCTGCCCGCGAGGTGAACATCCTGTAGGGTTCGACCGTTCCCTTGGTGACCAGATCATCGACGAGAACTCCTAAATATGCCTGGTCTCGCTTCAATACAATGGGAGGCCTATTCATGGCTCTCAAGGCTGCATTCATACCGGCGATAAGCCCCTGGGCACCAGCTTCCTCATAGCCGGAGGTCCCATTGATTTGACCGGCGAGATAAAGGTTTTGACAGATCTTGGTTTCCAGTGATGGCTGAAGCTGGGTGGGAAAGGCAAAGTCATATTCGACCGCATAAGCGGGACGAAGGATTTCAGCGTTTTCACACCCAATGATGGTCTTGACCATCTCTACCTGAACCTCAAAGGGAAGGCAGGTTGAAAAGCCATTTACATAAATCTCATCCGTCGCGATCCCTTCGGGCTCGAGGAAAATCTGTTGTTTTTCTTTTTCCGGAAATTTGATGATCTTGTCCTCGATGGATGGACAATAGCGTGGACCCACACCTTCAATCACTCCCGAGTACATCGGCGACTTGTGAATATTGGCGCGAATAATTTCTGCTGTTTTGTCAGTAGTCCAAGTGACGAAACAATCCATCTGGCCATTTATACGATCCAGAATTGAACCAGGAGGATATTTGCCATTCGAGTGGCCGATGTCCCCGGGCGTGATGCCTGAAAGCTCCGGATTGAAAATATCTTCTTTCCAGTAAGTAAAGTATGGGACCGGCTCATCGCCCCCTTGAGGCGTGGTTTTTTCGAGATTCAAAGAGCGCCGAAGCAATCGTGGCGGGGTTCCAGTTTTCAGACGACCCAATTCGAGTCCCACTTCCTGCAGTGAAGTGGATAAATTCAAAGCGGCAGATTCCCCCGCTCTGCCACCGCTTTGCTGGTTGGCACCGATATGCATCAAACCCCGCAGAAATGTCCCAGTGGTAATGACAACGGTTTTTCCTCGATACTGCACTTCCAAGGCGGTTTCGACGCCCGTGACAACTCCATTGTCGTGGAGTAGCCTGGTTGTCTGACCTTGTTTAACTTCCAGGTTTGGCGTTCGTTCGCAAATCCATTTTAAGCGAAACTGATAAGCCTTCTTATCACACTGGGCTCGAGGTGCCCAAACTGAAGGGCCTTTTCTGGTGTTTAGCATGCGAAACTGGAGACCCGTCATGTCCGTGGCCTTACCCATTTCCCCTCCCAATGCGTCAATTTCCCTAGTTAGGTGTCCCTTAGCCAATCCGCCAATGGCTGGATTGCAGGACATCTGGCCGATGGTGTCCAGATTGGTGGTGAGCATGAGGGTCTGGCAGCCCATCCGTGCAGCCGCGAGGGCCGCTTCAACGCCGGCATGGCCAGCGCCAACTACGATGACATCGTAATGTTTGGGGAAAATGAACATACTAAGAAATGACCTGATAACTGGCATCCACTGGACTCACCTGATGAAGTTTCTCGATTTTCTTATCTGGATTCGCAGCCAGATGTTCGCAAATTTTAAAGATTGTTTCCTTCTCGGTAGGAGCATTCAAAGCCTCCGCCATTTGCTCTGCTGAAAAGGAGCGATTTTTGTACTTATGCAAAGTATCCAAAATGCGATGCTGTAGAGAAAGCACGGTAGTGGCAGCTTTTTTGCCCGCTTCAACACCGGGTTGATGATAAGCATTGACGTTGATGAGAGAGGCATAGATTCCCACCGCGCGCTCGAAAAGGGCAATGAGCAAACCGACGGAGAAGGGGGAAACCTCGCGGATGGTGAGAGTAATGGACTGTCGGCCCTTTTCGAAAAGGGCCTGGCGTGTTCCAAGATAAAAACCGTGGAGAAAGTCTCCACTGGTTACATTGGGTTCCACCTCCATGGAGGGTTCATTGCGATCCTTCAAGACCTCAATGAAAACCACAAAGAAATTGGGGACGCCTTCGCGCAGTTGCTGGACATAGGCGTGCTGATCAGTTGAGCCTTTGTTACCATAAACGGCAATTCCCTGGTTAACGACTTTGCCAGAGAGATCCAATTCTTTCCCAAGTGACTCCATGACAAGCTGTTGCAAGTATTTAGAGAACAGTTCCAAGCGGTCCTTATAAGGCAAGACCACCATGTCTTTGCTGCCACGGCCAGCACCCACGTAATGCCACATTAGCGCCAGTTGAGCTGCTGGGTTTTGGACGATCTCCTTGTTGCGATTGACAGCATCACAGGCAGCGGCTCCACTTAAAATGAGTCTTATGGGGAATCCCTGAAGTGCGGCTGGCAATAATCCGACTGCAGATAACACGCTGGTTCGACCACCCACCCAATCCCACATGGGGAAGCGTCGAAGCCAGGCACGGGATTCAGCAAATTTGTCGAGTTCGCTCTGAAGGCCGGTGATAGCCACGGCGTGCTTGCTAAAATCCAAGCCCTGCTTTTTATATGCGGCTTCCGCTTCCAGCATTCCATTTCTAGTTTCTTTAGTGCCTCCTGATTTGGAAATGACAATGGAGAGTGTTTGGCCAAGCGAGCCGTTGAGAGTTTGGAGGACTTTATCGATGCCATCAGGGTCGGTATTATCAAAGAAATGGATGGAGAGTCTATCCGTTGCCGGATTTCCCAGAGCTGCGGCGACGAATTGGGGGCCCAGCGCAGAACCGCCAATGCCAATGATCAGCATTTTTTTAAAGGGACCCTTGGCCCCTTTTATAGCGCCGGAGTGAACAAGGCCGGCAAAAGTCTCGATGTCCTGGATGGTGGACTCAATCTGACGGGTTATCTCGGGGTTAGGGGCCAGCTTGGGAGCCCGGAGCCAATAATGTCCAACCATCCTCTTTTCGTCTGGATTGGCGATGGCACCCTGATCGACGAGTTGCATATCATTGAAAGCCTTTTGGATCCTGCCACCCATGCTATCGAAAAAATTATCAGGAAAACCGACGCGACTGATATCGAGGCCGAGGTTTAAAGTGGGATAAAAAGAATAGAACTTTTTGAAACGGTCCCAGAGTTGTTCTTGCGTCCAATTCATAAATGCAAAGACTTTACCCCAGCCGGGGAGAGACAAACAACGAAATCATTCGCAAAAACGATGTAAAGGCAGGGATAAGGAGGAGACAAAGCTTGCAGGTCGGCCTTTTTTCAATTAGCAATCGAGTTTCTAAATCAAATTATGGCATCAGCAGCTTTTCCAAATATTTCGAAAATAAAATTTGAAGGGGCCACCTCCCGCAACCCTCTCGCTTTTAAGCATTATAATGCGGAAGAACTCGTCGAAGGAAAATCGATGAAGGAGCATTTGCGGTTCTCGGTGGTTTACTGGCATACGTTCCGAGGTCGCGGCCTTGATCCATTTGGAGCGCCCACCATGATCCGCCCCTGGGACGATGGCACGGAGTCGGTTAAAAATGCCGTTCGGCGGGTGAGAGTTGCATTTGAATTCATCGAAAAACTGGGCGCGCCGTATTATGCATTTCATGACCGTGATGTGGCGCCTGAGGGCAAAAACCTGACGGAGACAAACAAGAATCTCGACGTCGTTGTCAAAGCCTTGAAAGAGGAGCAAAAGAGGACGGGAATAAAACTGTTGTGGGGAACGGCATCGCTTTTCGGGAATCCGCGTTATGCACACGGCGCTTCCACCAGCCCCAATGCGGATGTATTTGCTTTTGCCTGCGCACAGGTGAAGAAAGCCCTGGAAGTAACCAACGAGTTGGGTGGCGAAGGATACGTGTTTTGGGGAGGCCGGGAAGGCTATCAAACGTTGTTGAATACCAATGTAAAACGTGAACTGGACCACCTGGCAGCGTTCCTGAGGATGGCAGTCGATTACAAAAAGAAAATCGGTTTCAAGGGGCAATTTTACATCGAGCCAAAACCCAAAGAACCGACCAAGCATCAATATGATTCCGATGCAGCCGCGTGCCTAAACTTTCTTCGTGAGTACGGCTTGATTAATGACCTGAAGTTAAATCTGGAGACGAATCACGCCACCCTGGCCGGACATACGATGGAACATGAGTTGGAGATCGCAGCGGCGGCAGGAGCCTTGGGATCGATCGATGCGAATACGGGTGACGTCATGCTGGGATGGGATACAGACCAGTTCCCGACGGACATTTATTTAACTACCCAATGCATGCTTGCCATTTTGAAAGCTGGCGGATTGACGACGGGCGGGGTGAACTTCGACGCTAAGGTGCGGCGGGAAAGCTATGACCCCATCGATTTATTCTACGCCCATATAGGTGGGATGGATGCCTTTGCCCGGGGTTTGAAGACAGCGGCAGCGATCCGCAAAGACGGAAGGCTGGCTGAGTTCGTCAAGGAACGTTACAGCTCCTGGGATAGTGGAATTGGGGCGAAGATCGAGGCAGGAAAATCCTCATTCAAGGAACTTGAGGCTTATATGTTGAAAAAAGGCGATTCAAGTCCGTCTCCAAGCGGTCGGCAGGAGTTCCTGGAAAACCTGATCAACGAGTTTATTTAAGCCAAAGAGAATTCTTGAACTTTTCAGCAAAGCGGCCTTCGGGCCGCTTTTTTATTGGCTGGGTTTCTTCTCGATATCCTTGATGGAATCAATCAGTGGGGCGATGCCGTTAGTTTTATCCGACTTGGCAGGCTTGTCGTTCTTACTATCTTTGCGTCTGGATTTTTCGGCGTGATCTTTGTCCATCTGTCGAAGCTTTTCCTTCTGCTCCGGGGTCAGAACCATTTCGACTTGCGAATGAACGCGCTTCCAAATTTCGGCGTTTTGGGCATCGCATATTTTTTTGGCTTTATTGAAATCACCGGAAGCCGCATTCCAGGCAGGTTTCAGAGTTCCCTGTTGTTCGGGAGTAAGAGCCAGGCGTTCGACAAAAATCTTTTCGACCATGCCAAAATGAGGAGGCGGAGCCGGGGATTTACGGGCATAGGCATATCCGCTGACGGCGCCCGAGGCAATGCCCAACAGAAAGGTCAAAAGCAAATAAACCCAGGCTTTATGCGCGCTGCTCGTCATTTCAAAAAGGTGGTATCGACCGAGGAGATGGGAACCATGTAGGGATCCGAATTGGAATCCTTCAATTCGTAATAACTAATAACAAACATGGCGAGAGCGGTAGCCACCAGGATGGGAAAACCCTTGCGGAATACTTTCACAAGGGAAACCGCCTGTTCGAGAACAGGGCCAGCCGGACTGGAGCGCAATGTGGAGAGCACGGCCTGTTCGAGCCGCCAGGAGACGGGGGTGTATTCCTCAGGCAGAAAGGCAGCCTGCGCGAACAGGCGGTCCAAAAGAAGGTTTAGTTTTTTCATAACTTATCGCGTAAATCGTTTTATTTGTTGCTGCATTTTTCGCCGCGCCCTAAATGCCCTGACCTTGATGAGGGCTATGTTCCACCCCGTCATGCTGCGCACTTCTTCCATCGAGTGGCCCTTCATGTAAAGGAGGTCCATCAGGAGCCGGTCAGCAGGTTTCAAAGTTTCCAGCAATCGTGTCACGACTTCCCTGGCGAGCGACGCGTTGGAATCCGTCTCATCCTTGTCTCTGCCAAGGTTGTTCAAGACTTCCACCTGTTCTTCAGATAAATCGGCATGTCTCAGCTCGGGGCGAGAGATTTCTCTCTTAATTTCCTTGATGCAGGTATTTACCGCAATTCTGGAAACCCAGTGCTGTAAGGGAACTTCTCCCCTGAATTGACCAAGATGCCGAAATACCTTGATCATCACCATTTGCGCCAGATCTTCTTCGGCTGTCCGTTTCGGTAAATGCGACCGGACAATGCGCATGACAACCGGGTGCAAATGGTGCAGGAGTTCGATGGCAGCCGATTCCTCGCCCGCCTTGACCCTTTCGATGCATTTTTGCAGGTCGATCTGGTCGTCCTGCATATCAGCAGTCAAAACCACACGTCTTAAAGGATTCGAGGTTTGCGCGAAAAGTTACAAATTCTGCCGGAAGTCATATATTATTTTGCTTTCTTTTTAGTCATTCGCGTTTCTAGTATTGTGTTTTGACCTCGGTCATTCGCGGTTAGCTCGAATTTTATATGCCATTAACACATACCAAAGACTTGTTCGCGAAGGCGCTCAAGGGCAAGTACGCTCTCGGTGCATTCAACGTTAACAATATGGAGCTGCTCCAGGCAATCATTGAAGCCTGTGAGGAAGAAAAAGCTCCCGTGATGCTCCAGATTTCGAAGGGCGCACGACAATACGCCAACCCGGTTTATCTTAAAAAACTGATTGAAGCCGCAGTTAGTCTTTCTCATATCCCTATCGCTGTTCATCTAGATCATGGCGATTCTTTTGATCTTTGCAAAGAATGCATTGATGAAGGATTTACGAGCGTGATGATCGACGCCAGCCATGAAAATTTTGACAAAAACGTCGAGATTTGCCGCAAGGTCGTCGATTACGCCCACAAACATAATTGCGTGGTGGAAGGCGAACTCGGAATGCTTGTCGGAGCGCAACATGACGATGGAGAAGAAGGTGGCGGCTATTCCAAAGGTGGAGCCTACACTCATCCTGATGAAGCGGTGGCTTTCGTGAAAGCATCCGGAGTGGATTCATTGGCTGTGGCAATCGGCAATTCGCATGGAGCCTACAAATTCAAGGGTGAACAACATCTGGATCTGGAACGCTTGAAAGCAATCAAGAAGGCGCTGCTGGATGCTGGCCTTGGCGATTACCCTTTAGTCCTCCATGGAGCCTCAAGCGTACCTAAGGATCTGGCAGTCGAAATCAATAAATACGGTGGCAAGCTGGGTGAAGATACGGCTGGCGTCCCTGAAGCAGATATTGAAATTGCTCGTCGTGTGGGTTGCACCAAAGTCAACATAGATACAGACCTGCGCCTGGCCATGACGGCAGCCATACGAAAAGTCTTGTCGGAGAATCCCAAAGAATTTGATCCCCGCAAATATTTGGCACCAGCCCGCACAAAGGTGAAAGAACTCGTACGGCATAAAGTTCGGAACGTGCTCTGCTGTGCAGGCCACGCATTCGACTAACCCGAAAACCAGCTAATTTGTAAACCGGCCAGGCTACTGACCGGTTTTCTTTTTGCGCCATGTGCGCCATATTGGCTCAAGTTTAGACATTCAAAATAGCGCCATATCGACTCACAAGTGGCGAAGCTTTAGTGCGAACCATTGATTATCAAGCACTTGCATCGAAATCCAAATTGGTATTGATCAAGCTAAATGTCGAATTGAATTAAACGAAAGGTTTATGATTATGACATTTACAAGATGGCAACGTCCACTTTTAGAATGGTCTCCAGTCGATCATTTTCATGATTTGCATGAAGAACTGAGCGAAGTGCTCAACAGCACATTTGCCGGTGTCGGACCGTTCACCCCGGGATCACCTGCAATCGACGCCAGCGAAGACGAGCAGAATTTCTATATCCGCGCCGAGTTGCCGGGATTCAAAAAGGAAACGATTGAAATCACACTTCACGAAGGGGTGTTAACGCTCTCTGGAGCGAAAAAGGAAGAGAACACAGACTACAAGTTAGCTCGCCGAGAGCGGTTTGATGGATCATTCCGGCGCAGCGTGACCTTGTCTTCCCCGGTTAACGGGGAGCAGATCAAAGCTGGATTCGCAGAAGGCATACTCACTATTACGCTACCAAAAGCTGAAGAGGCCAAACCGAAACAAATCTCCATTCATTAACAAGCACAGAGAAAGGAACTTTACAGATATGAACACAATTGTAGAGCAATCAAAGAAGGCCCAATCCAATGAGCACGCGGCAAAAATTCGTTACGCTGCGCCGGTGGTGAATATATACGAAAACAAAGAAGGATACCTTTTGGAAGCTGAAATGCCCGGTGTTTCCAAAGAGTCTTTGGAAGTAACACTCGAAGGCACGCAACTAACTTTGGTGGGCCACAAATCAGTGGCAGCCCTGCCAGGGAGCAGCCTTTACCGTGAGTCCCAGCAAGTGGACTATAAGCGGAGCTTTGAACTTGATCCTTCTATTAACGCCGAAGCGATCAAGGCAAAAGTTGAAAACGGAGTTCTCTCTGTGCATCTGCCGAAAACGGAGAAGTTGAAACCGCGAAAAATTGAAATCGGAGCCTAATATAATATAGAAACCAGAGCCCCCGGTTGTTATATCCGGGGGCTTTTTTGCGTACGGTGACAAGGCACGAATTTTGGGTTTGGCAAGGGCTTATCTCGGTCAAGGTGGTTAATTTTAACCATGGAAGGAGGCGGGTTTTCGACAAAATGTGAATCCTCCCAAGGCAGCACCCTATATAAATACGAATTTAACCCGATGGCATCGACGCTGCTAAAGCGAGGCATGGCAGGAAAACAGATTCATGCTGCGGTTAAAAATTCTCAGCATCCCGGGAGCTGCCGAGCTGGTCGAACCAACCCATAAACAAAAAACATGAAAAAAGTGGAAGCAGTCATAAAGCCGTTCAAACTGGAGGAAGTCAAAGATGCACTTAGCGATATAGGCATAGAAGGAATGACGGTTACTGAAGTTAAAGGATTCGGCCGTCAGAAGGGGCATACTGAAATTTATCGCGGAAGTGAATACACAGTCGACTTTCTACCAAAAATAAAGATCGAACTCATCGTAACTGACGCCCAGTCAGATGCGGCCGTGGGAGCCATTCTCAAGTCAGCCAAGACGGGGAAGATAGGCGACGGAAAAATCTTTGTTTCAACGATTGAAGAAACCATCCGAATTCGAACCGAAGAAAAAGGAGAGAAAGCGATCTAACCCCAGTAATCCACTTAAAACCACAATCATGAGAAATTTTTTAACAACCATTTACCTCGCGCTGCTGTTGGGCACGCTGACAAGCGCAAGCGCCCAAACCAACGCCGCGCCAGCGGATACTTCAACCAACGCTGTGGCCTCCACCAATGCGCCGGCGAAGGATCCAACCACCGAGCAGCGTATTGCTGACCTGGAAGCGTATGTAAACAACGGGATGCGCGCAGCGGATACGGCGACCAACAACGTCAAGTCCAACATCTCCGGTTCGGGTCCAGGCCACAACGCGTGGATGATGACCAGCGCTGCTCTTGTTCTCTTCATGACACTCCCCGGTCTGGCCCTCTTCTATGGTGGCCTGGTCCGCCGCAAGAACGTGCTCTCTGTCCTGGCCCAGTGCCTGGGCATTACCGGACTGGTGGCCATCCTTTGGTGGATCTGCGGTTACAGTCTGGTCTTCGCCGATGGCGATGACTTGATCAAGGGCATCCTCGGCAACTTGAAATTCAAGTTCCTCAACGGGGTCGATTCGGCTCCCAACGGCAATTACTCTTACTGGGTATCGCAAAATGTATTCTCCATGTATCAGATGATGTTCGCCATCATCACCCCTGCCCTGATCATCGGCGCGATCGCCGAACGGATGAAGTTCTCGGCCATCCTGCTCTTCGTTACCCTGTGGATGTTTATCGTCTACTTCCCTCTGGCTCACATGATCTGGGGTGTTAACGGAGCAATGAACGGTGTTTGGAATGCGGCTGCCCCGATTAAAGCGATCGATTTCGCCGGAGGAACAGTCGTTCACATGTCTTCGGGTTGGTCAGCCCTGGTGTTGTGCATCATTCTGGGCAAACGTATTGGGTTTGGCAAAGAGCCAATGCAACCGCACAGCATGGTGCTTTGTATGGTCGGCACCGGAATGCTCTGGGTGGGATGGTATGGATTTAACGCTGGCAGCGCCGTGGCAGCGGACGGAGTGGCAGCCAATGCCTTCCTGACCACGACCATGGCCACTGCGGTCGCCTCCTTTGTCTGGCCGGTGATGGAATGGATCATTAAGGGCAAACCCAGCGTGCTGGGCTTCTGCTCCGGAGCCGTGGCTGGACTGGTGGTCATTACCCCCGCTTGCGGATTCGTCAATATCAACGGCGCCGTCATTATCGGTATCGCTGCCGGTATCGTTCCTTTCCTTGCCTGCGCTTACCTGAAAGCCAAGATGGGTTACGATGACGCGCTGGATACCTTCGGTGTTCATGCCATCGGTGGAACCATGGGAGCACTGCTCACCGGGTTCCTGGCGGTCAAGGAAGTCAACAGCAACCTCGCCACCAATCTGAGTGATGTCGTCGGCAAGACACTCTGGATCCACCAGCTCAAGGCCATGGGCATAACCATTGCTTTAGCGGTAATTGGCACAGTCGTCATCGCCATGATTGTCAAGGCAGTGACAGGTCTGCGGGTCAGTGAAGATATCGAAACCGCAGGCTTGGATCTCGCCGAACATGGCGAAGAAGGCTACCACGGTTAATTCTCCTGAAAAGCAAAGCAAGCGCTGGCCGGTCCATGATCGGCCAGCGTTTTCATTTTGCGGCTTGATTCTGACAAAAAATTGGAAGGTTCGTTGATGGCATAGCTTTAGCTTGCCTTTATTTTGCGAAAAATGTAACACCGTATCCGGCCAGTCTTTTATGCCTTCCTATACTTATATCGCTCGTGAATCGGCCTCAGGACGGGAAGTTCGAAGTGCGCTGGACGCGAATTCCGAGCAGGCGGCTGTGGCCGCGTTGTTGAATCGCAACCTCCTCGTTATATCCATCCAGGAGAAAGTTGGAAAAAAAGGAAAGACGGCAGGAGGTAAAGTTGCGCTTCAGGATCTGGTGGTGTTCACCCGTCAATTGGCGACAATGATTGATGCGGGTTTGGCGATGGTTCAATCGCTACAGGCGCTTTCAGAACAGACGACGAACAAGGTCATGCGTGATGTCATTAAAGATGTCACGACGAGAGTAGAAGGGGGGGACAGCTTTTCGGACGCCCTGGGAAAACATCCAAAAGTATTCACCAAACTTTATGTCTGCATGGTGGGCGCAGGCGAAAAAGGGGGATTACTGGCCGACATCCTGGCGCGACTCGCAACCTACCTGGAGAGCACAGCGCGACTGAGGAAAAAGGTGAAGTCGGCGATGATGTATCCGACAGCGGTGACACTGGTGGCTATTGGAATCACGGTATTTTTGTTGGTGAAAGTGGTACCCGTGTTTGGTGACGTTTTTAAAGGATTTGGATCCAAACTTCCGGCCCCAACCCAATTCTTGTTGGATTTGAGCGCCTTTGTGCAAAAGACATTCCTCTATATTATCGTTGCCGGGGTGGCGGCGGTTTATGGTTGGCTATATTTCATTAAGACTCCTCCTGGCCGATGGTTCTGGGACAGCAAACGGATCAAATTGCCGATATTTGGAGTTATAGCCCATAAAATATGCCTGGCGCGATTCACCCGTACCCTGGCGTCGCTGATACGTTCGGGAATCCCGATTCTGGAAGTTCTTAGCATTACGGCCAACACGGTGGGGAATGTGGTCATGGAGAAGGCGATACGGATTTGCATGACCGATATTGAACGCGGCGAAAGTATTTCTGGCGCGTTAGGAAAGCACCCGGTTTTCCCCAGCATGATCATCCGCATGCTATCTGCCGGTGAACAAACCGGTAAAATCGATTCCATGCTGGAGCGGGTGGCTGACTTTTTGGATGAGGAAATCGAAACGACCTTATCCGGTCTAACCTCGCTGATTGAACCACTTCTAATTGTTTTTCTTGGAGTGGTGGTGGGAGGCATCGTCATTGCCATGTTCCTGCCCATATTCGGCCTAAGCGATCTTGTTAGTAAAAAGTAGTAATTTCTGTCCAACCCTGTGCCGGGCCCCTCGACAAGAGGGGCTTTGCATTTATTCAAATCTTGCCATCGGGCGCGCTTTAGTTAGCCTGATTAACGACAGCATGCCTCCTACCAGCCGGTTGATCCGGCGCTGCGGCAATCGGGCAAATTAAGAATTTTTATGGCCAAAGTTTTACTCATCGATGACGAGGTGACCATGGTGCAAATGGTCACGGAATTATTGCGGAAGGAAGGTCATGAGGTTTTTCCATTTAGCAATTATAACGCTGCCATCGAGGCTTTGGAAACCCATGTGCCGGAATTAGTGGTGACCGATCTGTACCTGGACAAGACGCGAGCCCACGGTTTGGACATTCTTCAAAAGGCGCGGGCGTTAAATCCTCCGGCAGTGGTGATTGTCATAACTGGATTTGGAACGATTGAGTCCGCCGTCGACGCGATGAAACGGGGAGCTTTCGACTACCTGGAGAAGCCATTCAAGCTTGACGAGTTGAAACTGTGCATCCAGAGGGCGCTTTCCTATAACGATGCGGTATCCGAAAACGTTTACCTGCGAAAACAACTGAAGAAAAAGTACCAGTTCAACCAGATCATCGGAAACAGTCCGAGGATGTCGGAAGTATTCAAGATGGTGGAACGGGTAGCGGACACGGACAGCACCATCCTAATCCTGGGAGAAAGCGGAACAGGAAAGGAATTGGTGGCGCGGGCGTTACATTTCAACAGTCGGAGACAATTTGCGCCGTTCGTTCCGGTGAATTGCAGCGCGCTTCCGGAAAATCTGCTGGAATCGGAACTCTTCGGTCATCGCAAGGGGGCCTTTACAGGGGCGGTGAATGACAAGAAGGGATTGTTCCAGGAGGCGGACGGTGGGACGATATTTCTGGATGAAATAGGCTCCATGTCTCCGCTCCTGCAAAGCAGGCTGTTACGAGTGCTGCAGGAGAAGGAGGTTCGCCGGGTGGGAGACAACATTCCAATCTACGTGAACGTGCGGGTCTTGGCGGCGACCAACGAACCGCTGGAGAAGCGGATCAAAGAGGGAACTTTTCGTGAGGATTTGTACTATCGATTAAATGTGATCCCGATCACCCTGCCAAGCTTGCGCGAACGCAAGGAAGATATTCCTTTGCTGGTCATGCACTTCCTGAAGAAAAAGGGAAATCCGGTGGCCGGGACGGGTTATAGAATTACCAAGAAGGCGCTAGAAGTATTATTAGCTCATGATTGGCCGGGGAATGTGAGAGAACTGGAAAACGCGTTTGAGCGGGCATTTGCGCTTTGCGACAACAACTTGATACGAATCGCCGACCTCCCTCCCCTACTCCACAAGTACGCCCCGGAAGGATCCCAGGATGAGTTGATGGAAATCAAAGAAGAAGTCGATTCGCCCGATAAGGGAATGGCAACACCGTTGGCGACGGCGAGTGTGTCGACCAGTTCGGGGCCGGCACCGGTGCAGGGAATTCCAATTTCCTCTTTGAAGTCCTTTTTGCGCGAACAG
>JAQGOY010000025.1 GCA_028293375.1 Verrucomicrobiales bacterium
TTCAAAACAGGGCTTGCATTGTCCGCGCATTTCCGTATTTTTATCGGCACTGACGGTTGCGAGCGTAGCTCAGTCTGGTAGAGCATCACCTTGCCAAGGTGAACGTCGAGGGTTCGAATCCCTTCGCTCGCTCCATTTCTTCTTTTTGGTTCCCTCAGATTTTCGTTGGAAAGCGTTTTGCCGCGCGTATAGCGTCGTTTCAATTCGCTTCTAATCGTCTCTTCCGCAACATCTTCATTATTTGCGACTGCTTCTTGTAATCATACGAAGGAGGGTGGCGTGGCAAGAGTCGCTTTCCGAAATTGCCTCCCACGCAACTCCACTAATGCCACAAAAGGTTATTCGATTATTTAGCCAGCTTGATGTCTTGGACCTCGCAGTAACCGAAATACTCTTACTCCAAATCGACCCGAGCGGTTGATTTTAGTTCGTTCGTCTCTTTTTAAAAATCAAAAAGGCTGGCACGGAATAGAGCCCGAACTCCGGCCTCGATCACGAGGATCGAGGAGGATTTTCTCGCATCGGATGGATTGCTTCCGTTTGGATTTAGCTTCAAACTCTCTTTCATCAGCCGCAAATAGAAGATGAATGGACACTCATGAAATCGAAAGCCAATCCCAGTTTAATCTCTCGTCGTAGTTTTATCAGCCGTTCTGTTCTCGTTGCCGGTGCGGCAGGGATGGCCGGCCTTGTTCGCCCGCTTTCTCTGAAAGCCCTCGGCTATAAATCTCCCAACGAGAAAATCAATATCGCCGGGATTGGGGCAGGGGGCCAACCCTTCGGCGATCTTCGCCTCTGTGAACCCGATAATATTGTCACCCTGGCGGATGTGGATTGGAAGCGGGGCGAACAAGGCTTTAAGCGTTGGGAAAAAGCCACCAAATACAAAGATTTCCGTAAAATGCTCGACAAGGAGCATAAAAACATCGACGCCGTCGTCATCGGCACTCCAGATCATATGCATGCCACTGCCGCACTCTGGTGCATGCAACTTGGAAAACATGTCTACGTGGAAAAACCGCTTACCCGCACGCCATGGGAAGCTCGGTTGCTCACCAAAGCTGCTGAGAAATATCCCGTCGCCACCCAAATGGGCAACCAGGGTTATTCCCACGATGCAACCCGCGTCGCCTGCGAAATATTTTGGTCCGGCGAAATTGGAGAAGTGCGGGAGGTTCACGCCTGGACTGGTCGTTCCGCCTGGCCTCAGGGAATGACCAAAACTCCAGCGCCTACCCCAGTGCCTGACACGTTGGACTGGGATTTGTGGCTGGGCGGCGCCGCTTTCCGACCCTTCACCGTGGGAGATCAGGAATATAATGAGTTCGTGGCTGAGCGAAACGGAAAACCTCGCGCCGGAGCTTCCGCTCCCCAGTTTGGATTCTATCTGCCTTTCAATTGGCGCGGTTACTATGATTTTGGCAGCAGCTTGATCGGTGATTGGGGCGTCCACATCCTTGGTCCCGCAAACTGGGCGTTGAGATTGGCCCCGGAATATTTGGTGAGTGTGGAATGTATTAAAAAAGATGGGCTTCCGCCCTTCACCTTCCCCAACGAGTTCACCTTGAAATATGATTTTGCCGCCAGGCCGGGTGGTCTTCCTCCTGTTTCGGTCTATTGGTACCAAAAACAGGGAGGAGATCCCTACACCCCGCCGGGCATGACTGTCGAGCAGGTGCGCAAAATGCCCAATTCGGGGCCGCAGGTCGGTCCAGCCGGTCGCACCGGATCACCTGGTCCGGGCACCAGTGGATACAACTGCATCTTCGTCGGTTCAAAAGGGTACATGGGAACGGGTGGGCGCGGCGAAAGTGTCGGGTTAATTCCAGGAAATCGCTGGGCAGATTACAAACTGCCGGCACCCTATCTGGCTCGATCACCGGGAGCCAGCACTGGTGACAACCACGCCGCGCATCTTCGCGATTGGATTCGGGCGTGCAAAGGTGGTGCACCTGCGTGCTCCAACTTCAGCATCGGTGGAAAATACACGGAATGGCTCGTCCTCGGTTCTGCTGCCGTTCATTACGAAGGCAAGTTGCTTTGGAATAACCAAAAAGGCGAGGTCAGCAACATTAAAGCAGCCAATCAATGGGTAAGACCCACTTTCCGTAAGGGCTGGCAAATCAAACTTTGAGACTGCCAAAATCCAGTCGCCACTCCAACGCCAACATTAAAGCCGATGATATTGAGTTAACGCTCGCTAAAGCCAAAAGCCATGAAGACTAAGCAACTCTCGATCTGCATTGCCACGCTAATGTTGGCTATGACACGCAGTCGTCGTTCATCCCAATCTCGCGCATGATCTGGTTCTCTATTATTCTCTTTCCAACGACCGACTCATGAAATTTCTGGGCGATCACTTGAAGAAATGAATAGTGTAAAAAATGTCACATCCTTCCCAGTCTCATGAAATCCAAAAATCATTTCCGGGGATTTTTAGCTCTTTTAATTCTGGGCGCATTTTCCACTTCAGCTGCTGAGTTCTTCGTTAACGGGCAGCTTTTCACCGTTTCGGAGGGTTTCGAGGTGGAGTTGGTGGCGGGAACCAATCTGGTTTCGCGTCCTGTCAGCGCCAGTTTTGATGACCAGGGCAACTTGTTCGTCACCGATTCATCCGGATCCAATGAAAAACCTCAATTACAACTGAAGAATCCTACTCATCGACTCCTCAAGTTGCAGGATTCCAAAGGTCACGGCATTTTCGATAAGAGTTCGGTCTTCGCTGATCGACTCATGTTTCCCCAGGGCTGTTTGTGGCACCAGGGCTCGGTCTATGTCGCAGGTCCTCCAAGCATTTGGAAGTTCACTGATGCTACAGGGCAGGGGATCGCTGATCAAAGAGAAGAATGGTTTAATGGCGGCACACTGACCGGTTGCGCCAATGACATTCACGGCCCCTATCTTGGCCCGGATGGTTATCTTTACTGGACCAAGGGTGCTTTTGAGGAGCAAACAAATTTACTCGCCAGTGGTATCACCCTCAGAGACCGTGCGTCTCATATCTATCGTGCCCGACCCGACAAATCGGGTCTCGATGTCATTATGTCCGGCGGCATGGACAACCCCGTTGAAGTTGCCTTTACCGCCGAAGGGGAAGCGGTTTTTACCAGCACTTTTATCGATTTTTCACAGCCAGGTTTTCGTGATGGAATTGGTCACGCCGTATGGGGCGGAGTCTATGGTAAACAAAATGATGTAATCGAAGACGGCCGCGTCAAACGAACCGGCCCAGATTTGCTTCATCCATTTTTCCAGGCTGGTCCGGGTGCGGAGAGCGGACTCTGTCGCTACCAAAGTGACGTTTTTGGGCCGGGCTACCAAAACAACTTGTTTGCCTCTTCGTTTAACTTACGAAAAATCACCCGCCACATTTTGACTTTGTCAGGAGCCAGTTA
>JAQGOY010000073.1 GCA_028293375.1 Verrucomicrobiales bacterium
GCTGAATCACTTTCGGATTATCCCGGGCCAGGCGCAGCTTTGTCACTATTGAATCCACCGCTTTCAGGATGGCTGCTCCATCTTCACGAGCATCCTGGCTCAATCCATCCAGCGAGCTGTATTGGAATTCCTTGGATGACTTCAGCAATGGCTCGAATTTCGAATCCAGCGCCTTACGCACCACTTCCGATCCCCTGTATTTTTGAAATTTTACTCCGCGAACCCGAAGATCCTCGCCAATCACTACGACGATTTCCATGGAACCAGTGCTTCCCTTTACTTTTTGCGGCACCACCATCCCCTGAAAGTGGCCGCCATCGTGAATTTTGTAAACCACTAGAAGGTTATCGGATGGCGTCAATTCCCTGTGCAGCGCCATCGCCAGTTCGCTGCGCACACCACTAAAAATGAATTTCACCCTCTCCGCGTGCGATGTCGCTGTGAAAAATTCAGCGAGGATGCGCTCCGGATCAATCCAGGGTGTCAACGTGATGGCAAGTTCAGGGTCTCCTGAATTGGGTCCAGTCGGCGTCGCAGGCTTTTCGTTGCATCCAAAAAGCATGCAGCTGCAAATCAGGATGGGAATTGTATTCCGGGTGAATGAGTTCACCATTTCATTCCTGCTGCTTCCAGGATGACAGCATCACCTTCGCGATGGAGTTTTGCGGAAACCTGGACTTTCGAATGAAGCGGTACGTCCGTGGCAGAAAAACCGGCGTTCTTGATGTCCACTTTGATCCGGCTGTTGTTGGTCGCCAGGTAAAACCAGCAACCCGAGACATTGCATTTTTCGACCATCTCGCCGATGACCGTGATGGTCCCCTCCGGAATGTTTGTTGTGTTTACCAGCTCTGAAATTGCGTAAACCGGCCCTCCCTCCATCTTCCCTTGTTGCCCTTCCCGATTACAGCCCGTTACGGCCAAAGCGATCAACAAAACTAAAATTTTCCATCCGGTCATATTGCTTCACCGTCACGGCACTGGACCTATCCCCGGCGCCGATGGAGGCATGCATTGATCGGAAATAAAACCTTCAGACGTTACCTTCGCGTGGCCATCACAAAAGTACGCCACCCGGATTTCCGTTTTTGTTTTGTTTTTAAAGTCATTCAACGCGCTGGGTGGGTGCCAGGACCAAATCTCTGCCCCCATGAACGTATCCGCCGGGCGAACTATGGCGCTATCCATTCCTAACCGCGTCATGACTGTGTTGAGGCAATAGCTGCTACCATAAAAATCAGCCATTGATTTCAGCCGTGGACTGACGTTCATCGGCTCAGCCGTAATTTCCACCGGAACTCCTATATCGCTGGGGCAAACAAAAACGTTCGAGGCCTGTATATAAGGCATCGCATACTTGCGCCAATCAATCGTGCGGCAGGGCCGACAGGGAAATGCGGGCCCCGGTGCAGGATCTGGCATGCGAGGGGGATAATGGTTCTCCCAGTCGGAGACATACATCATCATCGCCACTCCCATTTGCTTCACATTGGAAATGCATTGGGTTCGCTTTGCGCTTTCTTTCGCTCGGGCCAGCGCCGGCAACAATAGACCTGCCAGGATTGCGATAATCGCTATCACTACCAGCAGTTCAATCAGTGTAAAGGCTTTCGGCCGTTGATTACTCGGGGACATTCTCTCTTTATAAGCCGGAAATGCCGGGCCGACAAAATTTTGTGGTGAATTGGGGTCAAAGTGGGGCGAAATGCGATATTTCTACTAGAGATCAATTTTCCTAAACTCAACCTTGTGATTTGTATTTAGCATCGGTGCTCGCTACCTTGGCGGGGTGAACGCCGAAGTAACCCGCATTTTAAATTCTGCCCGACAGGGAGATGCCAAAGCTGCCGATGAGCTTCTCCCTCTCGTCTACCAGGAATTACGGAAACTGGCTGGGCATAAAATGAGCGGCGAATCTGCAGGTCACACCTTACAGCCCACTGCTTTGGTCCACGAAGCCTGGTTGCGATTGGTTGGAAACAACGATAAGGATTGGGATAACCGGGGGCACTTCTTCGCCGCAGCTTCCGAGGCCATGCGCAGAATCCTTGTCGATCACGCCCGCAAAAAGAACAGTCAAAAGCGAGGCTCAGGTGTCAGTCATGAAGAGCTGGATGAATCTTCCATCGTTCTCACCGTCCCTGCCGATGAATTGCTCGCGGTTAATGATGCACTCGATGCTTTGCAGGCGGAGGATTCTGACGCCGCGGAATTAGTCAAGCTCCGCTACTTTGTCGGAATGACCATGGACGAATGCGCTTCCGCCATGAATCTCGCCCCCCGTACTGCTGAAAGGCTCTGGGCTTACGCTCGGGCCTGGCTCAAAAAGGAAATCAAAAGCAAAGAGTGATTGGGAATTGCTTTTTAAGAAGCTTACTCGATTCGATAAATGGCGGTCTTCGTCCGAAGTAGGATCGAATTTTTCACCAGCGCTGGCGATGCCATCACTCCCTCGCTGAGCACATTTGTGGATAGCGGAGTAAAAACATCGCTCGCTTTTAAAACCGTAGTCATTCCCACGTGGTTGAAATAATAGATCTGATCACCTGCTAGTAAAAGGGATGCGCTGTATTCTCCAGGAAGTCGCTCCTGCCAATTTTGCGCCCCAGTCTCGGCATCGAGGCACGTGGCGATTCCATTGTCACTGATCATGAAGACCTTTCCATTGTAAACCACTGGGGATGGCTTGGCCGGCGCCTGTTTCAAGACTTTCCATGCCACCGCCGAAGAAGTCACATCTCCCTTCATCTCCTTTGTCAGGCGGATAGCCCACATTTCCGGTTTACCAAAACCAGTCGCCACAAACATTAAATTTCCTTCAACCACTGGTCGCGGGACATTGGAAAATCCGGGGTAATGAAGCGTCCACAATTCCTTTCCCGTCCCGGGTTCATAACTATAAAGATATTCGGCCGCAGGGCAGATCAACTCATCTCTTCCTCCCACGTTTACTACCAGCGGCGTCGCATAGGCTTTTTTCATCGGCGGCGCTTTATCGATGAATCCCGACCTCTCTCTTTTCCAGGCAAGTTTCCCGTCACTTAGATTTAAGGCAGCCATGAATTGCACATTTGTTCCGTCGCAGGTGAGTATCAGTTTATCCTTATAAATAATGGGGGAACTCCCCGGGCCATTCTCATGCCCCAGCTTCAGTTCCTCATTGCGCCATACTATCTGGCCTTCCGGGTTGATCGCCGCCGTCCCGTACGTCCCGAAATGAACAAATACCCTGTCTTTGGTCGCCACTGGCGTGGGCGAGGCATAGCTGTTCAGGTCATGCTTGAATTCAGGGTTGTCCAGGTGGAAAACCTCCAGGTTATGAACCACTTTCCCATTTTGGATGTCCACCGCTATGGCTCTTAAGGAGTGGCCCTCCTCTGTTGCTGTCGTCATCCATGCCAGATGGTCATGGATTACCGGGGACGACCAGCCCTGGCCTGGCAATTCTGTTTTCCACTTTACGCCGTTCGTTTCACTCCAGGAAATTGGGGGGTGCAACGCCGGGTAGGCCCCCTGTCCGGTCGGCCCGCGAAACTGCGGCCAGATTCCCTCTTCCCCCATGGCCGGAGAAGTGATCGCGAGCAAGAGCAGCAGAATAATGACTTTCATGATTTCTTCCCGGAGGCAATGGTCGACTGTACGATAATAATCAGGTTCGCGCCGATGATTAAACCTCCTCCCGCCAGCAAATGAGAAGTAATTTTTTCATTCGGATATTGGATCATCATCACCGAGGAAATGATCGCCGGTAACACCAGCGAAAACCCGCTGGCGAAAAGGGGTTCCATGCAATAGATAAGTCCCGCATGCGTCGCTGAGACATGCGGTTGCCAGTAGTTCATCAGTCCGTAGGCAACGAGCGTCGAGAAAAGGGTCAAAATGCCAAGCAACACGAGCCCGTGAAAATCCTGGAGGGTTCGCATCAAGGAATTTACCGACGGAAAGCTGAAAAACAAAAGCGGCGCCATCATCAGGAACGTCAACATGAACATGATGAACGTCACCCAGTGCGATCGTGTCGAGTGAAACATCGGCCGCTCCAGCCAGAGTATCTGTCCCGTAAACAATATAGACGCGCCAATGGTCTCCAACTCCCCTCGGCCCAGCTTTAGGTTTTGAGGCGTTACTCGAGAGAGTATCCCTATTCCGAGCAGCACCATCAACGTCGCTGATAATATGACCCACCCGGGACGTTGCCTCGTTCTAAATGCCGCGTAAATGGGAAGGATGATGCAGTAACATTGCGTTAAAAATGCAGCGGTGGATGCGTCGGTATAATTCACCCCATCCATCTGCAACACCAATCCCACTCCTCCGAATAATCCCAGCCCCAAACCCTGTTTCCACTCCAGTTTCGTGATCGTGGTCAGTTGCCTCGGCTTTATCAAAAAAAGCAAACCTGCCGATACTGCAAACCGAATGGCCAGGCTCAACGAACTCAAACCCCAAGTGCTTGTTCCAGGCGCGAGTTTGAGTTGGGCAGCCACCAGCGCTTTCATCACCACGAAACTCAAACCCCAAAACACCGTGGCAGTGATCAGGCTAAGCGACGCTTCCAGTGGTTTCTTCGTCATGTCCCAGCGCAAATCCGCTCTTGCAGCTTATTTTCAGAATCGAAACTTTAAGCTCAGCGACCCGAATATGTCGTTTTGCTTTTGTTGGTGAAATTCGTGGGACCGCACCACATAGGTATAACTGATTTCGCACGTCTTCAGCACGAAAACCGCCCCGGCTCTCGCTTCTCCCACCAGGATGTTTCGGTCCACGCTTTGGCTCGATCTAAAAAGTGTCCCATCCAAAAATTCATTATAACCCACCGCTTTTCCGTCCACTCCCGTGAAAACGTAAGCGCCCCATTTTTTGCGGTCTACTCCACTGTCTGCGGCCGGGGCATCAATGATCGCTGGCCCAAAATCAGTCGGCACATGGTAACCAAGCCGAAACGTCACTCCCGCGTTGGCAAACGTTCCAATGTTCCCAAGGGCGAACCCCACGTCAGGAATGGCGTCCGCAGAAAATTCCTCACCAGCCCTGAAAAGCCATAGCCGCGTGTATCGCACCATCAACCCTGGCTCGGTTCGCAATTGGTTGTCCCAACCTTGCGGTATGTCCAGGCCCCGGATCTGATGCACCTTTTTTTGAGCGTCTTCCGCGAATGAAGCCGGACCCACAACTCCCAGGCTCAGTTCATAGTTGTCCAGCGTCGGCACCGTGCCTATGAATGTTCCTCTTCGCTGAAAAATCATCGATCCATAAAGCCAGCCTGCATATGGCCTGTCATCCAGGATGGGCGCAGAGGTTTTCAAATCTGCGGGCGTGAAAATGTTTTGTCCTATGGCAAACCCCATCTTGTGATGGTCCGTGTGCAATCCAAACGCGGGAAGTTTGTCCGAAGCGTTCGCCAGCCAATGAGGAACAAAATCGTCCTCGAAAAGATAGCTGAACTTCAGTCCCTGGGTGTAGTGCCGGTCGGTCTTGATGAAAAGGTCATTTTCCTCTGTAAAAGTAAACACTGCTCCCGGAACGGTGTTGGTCCGCAACTCGGAACCCACCGCGCCCAGGCAGCATAGAAATAAACAAAGAACGACAACTGTCTTTTTAGAACCCATACCTCGCATCCTAGTTGGTGGATAAACTATTGCCATTCATTTTGTTTAAGGCTTTCCTTCATTGTATCTCACCGCGCTTTGTGAACTCAAATCCCCTGGATCTCCCTCGCCTAAAGCGTTTTCAAAGTTTTTTAGGTGATTTGCTTGACGCTTTGCGCACACAAGTGGTTGATTCGCCTGCATGCGCCCCATCTGCCTGATCTCGTTCATCTTCGGGGCTCTCTTTTGTTCTTCAGCGCTTTCAGCGGAAAATGGTTCACCCGCCCTCACCGAATTCCATTTCCAGCGTGAAAATGTCCTCGGCACCTCTTTTGATCTCACCGTCTGCGCCGCTAATGAACCCATTGCCCAGCGCGTCGAAAACGCTGCCATGGCCGAAATAGATCGCCTGCGTCGCATCCTCAGCACTTATGAGCCTTCCAGTGAACTCAGTAGGATCAATGCTTCGCATTCACCCGTTCCTGCTTCTCCAGAACTGATAGAGGTCCTGGCAGCCTACGAAAATTGGATACAGCGCTCCGGCGGGGCCTATTCTGCCCAGGTCGGCAGGCTGTCTGCACTTTGGCGCGAGGCCGAGCGCTCCGGCGTTACCCCTTCTTCCCAAGCCTTGTCTTCGTTAATCATTCAAATTTCCCACAAGGCTTGGTCCCTCGATGCTGCCGCCAGGACAATCACCAGGACCAACGAAGAATTGATCAACATCGATTCCGCTGGCAAAGGCTTCATCATCGGCAAGGTGGTCGAAGTGGTCCGAAGACAAGTTCCTGAGGTCCGCGGGCTCCTCCTAAATATCGGCGGAGATATCCGCGTTTGGGGCCAGCAGGCCGATGGCAAAACCACCTGGAAAGTCGGAGTGGCTGACCCGCGCCAGCCCAGCCAGAATGCCAGGCCCATCACAGAAGTGTTATTGAGTGATCGCGCCGTTTCTACCAGCGGCGATTACGCTCGCGGGTTCAACATTAAGGGCCACCACTTTTCTCATATTCTCGATCCCCGTACCGGCTTGCCCGCTGCCGGCATCGCCAGCGCCACCGTCATCGCTCCCAACAATGTCATGGGCAACGCCCTGGCCACCACCTTGTGTGTTCTTACTCCCGAAGAGGGCCTGAAACTCGTTGGCGATCTCATCGGCGTCGAATGTCTCATCGTCACTGTCGACGGCGTTCAACATCGCAGCTCCGGTTTTAGCCGCATGGAATCTCCTGCCGCTCGTCCCATGTCCACAGGCACGGATTGGCCCTTCGGCTACACCCTGACTCTTGATCTCCATCTGAAATCGATTCCGGATGCCAAACGTCCTTACGTCGTCGTCTGGATTGAAAACGACAAGGGCCAGCCAGTCCGAAATGTAACTCTGTGGGCCAGGAACATGAGCTACGTCGAGTCGCTCACTTCCTGGTTTCGAATTCCGGAACTGAATAATGAAACTTCGTATATTCCAGTTACTCGAGCCACCCGCTCTGCCGGAAATTATAGCATTGTCTGGGATGGCACCGATAATGTCGGCCACATCGTCCCCAAAGGTCTCTATACCCTCTACCTTGAAGTGGCCCGGGAGCACGGTACCCACGCCACCAAAAGCGTCTCCCTCCAGTGCGCTTCTGCGCCCAGTGAGGCGGTCATACCCGCAAGCACTGAGTTTGATGATTCACCGGTGAAGTTTGGGCCCGCTCCTGAATCTCCATGACAAAACATCACTTCAATTTACTCGCCAAAAAGTGGGCCCGCCTCTTCCACATCTATATTTCGATGCTTGGGTTGATCCTCATCGTCTTTTTTGCTGCCACTGGATTTTTTCTCAACCATGCCGATGCCTTTAATTTGGGGAAACTCCAAACCGTTCGTGAAAAAGGCACACTGCCGTTTGTTTTGCTGACGAATAAAATCGACCAGGCTGCGATCGAGGCCGCTCTTCGTGATCAGTTTAAAATTAAGGGAGATTTAAGTTCGTTCGAGGATGAACGCACCGAAATACGAGTCACCTTCAAAGGACCCGGACGTTCGGTCGAAGTCGTCATTCGGCGGAAGGATGGTCAGTGTGACATTACCAGCACCACTCGCGGTGTTCTCGGCCGTTTGGGAGAATTGCATCGCGGTACGGAAGCAGGCAAGGCCTGGCGCTTGTTGATTGATGGCGCTGCTCTCTTGACCATGGCTGTCACTCTCTCAGGCATTTTCCTGTGGCTGGTCGTTCCTAAATGGCGGCGCTGGGGCATTGCCGCTTTGGTCGTCAGCGCTACTGTCTGTGCCGTGATTTATTTCCTGCTGGTGCCCTGATTCCATTGCACGCAGTTGTTGCTCCCGGGATTCAGGATTTAAAGGGATTGGCCTTTATCTTTTGCACTTCAGGCAGTTTTTCAAGGTGCCGGATTGCCAGCAGTGGATAGATCAGAAAAAACGCGAAATACCCCACGCAAATCAATCCGAATTTTATCAGATCAACCCATTGCCACGCATACGCCACTATTGCCCCCATGATGCAGAAGCTTGCCGGCGCCGCCGAAATTGCCGCCATTCGCCACGCCCCTCCCACCGTCAGGGATCGGTCCGCCAGGTATCCAAATATCCTCACCGGCAGAAAATAGAGCAGGGGAAGGATCACCCATAATAAATAAAAGAAAATAAAAACTATAACTGCAAAAACTCCCAGGATGACGGGCTCCCACGCTCCCCACCACGGAGCCGCGGTAGTACGCGAAAACGCAAAATTCCAATTCGTCGGGTAGTCCTGTGAAATGAATCCTGCCAGCCCTCCCGCCTGCCCCTCCTGTTTGTAAAACTCGATCTGGATGTCCGCTGTCCGATTGATCACTTCCCCCAAATCAGGATTTGCCAGGAGCGAAAGAAATCGGTGATCGGAAACTACGGGCTGGGTGAAACCGGACATCGCTCCGTTCGTCACCGCGCCGCTTTCCGGTAGCCCGTTCAGGAACTCCACCACTACCGGGCAATAGCGGGTTTTTACGAACCAGACAAAAACGCCAGAAATAAGGATTCCGAGAAGTATCAGAAGGAAGAGAACCCGGTCGAATGTCCCGGTTGAAAAGGCAGCCACACCCCGTGGGGTGAATGGCTGCCATGCAAAACGTTTTGGCTTTTCCAGGGCAGTCGAGTTACCAGCAGTAGTTTCCTCTTTTTCTGCCACAAAGCCTCTTTATTGAGGCTGGCCCATGCCTTCTGGATTTGCTCCAGGTGGCAGTTGAACCAATCCCACGGAAAGGGGATAACGCAGCTTCATCACGTCATCGACCAGCACTTCGATGAAATAGGCCCCGGGCATATCAAATTTGACCTGTCCGAATACCGTGACGTTGGTTGCATGGAGCGCTGCATCCTCCAGCGCAAATTTCACTTCGCTCTTACGCATCACTGTGGTTTGGTCTGGAGCGATCAATCTGACGCTTTCCACAAATTGCCCTATTCCTGCCGTCCACCGGTTAAAAAAGCAAAGCTTCATCGCCGTTACGGGTAGTTGAGGCACTCGGATGAAATTAATCACGCCAACCAGGAAAAAATTGCCATTCACTTCCTGGCGTACTTCTTCACAGATCAGTGAACATTGGAGGTCAGGTAAGATACGGGAGGGTTGCATTTATTTATTTTTGTTAATTCAGTAATTCAGCGGCCCGGACAGTGTTTTGCATCAGCACGGCTATGGTCATGGGGCCTACTCCCCCGGGATTCGGCGTAATCCATTTGCACTTGGGTTGCACTGCTTTAAAGTCCACGTCCCCTACTAATCTGGATCCTCCCTTGGCCGCCGGGTCAGACACTCGGTTTACCCCCACGTCAATGACCACCGCCCCTTCTTTCACCATCTCGGCTTTTACAAATTCAGGCGATCCCAGCGCCGCAATCAATATGTCGGCTCTCTGGCAGTGTTTCGCTATGTCCCGCGTTCCAGAATGGCAGACCGTTACCGTTGCATTCGCATGTTTTGTCTTTTGGATCAGGATCGCCGCCATAGGTTTCCCCACGATGTTGCCGCGCCCCAACACCACCACCTCTGCCCCTGAAATCGGAACCCCCGTTCGAATCAAAAGTTCGTGAACACCCCCGGGAGTGCAGGGAAGAAACCCATCCGTGTCGCCCAGCATCAATTTGCCTACATTCAGTGGATGAAACCCGTCCACATCTTTGCGGGCGGAAACCGCTGCGTAAATCGTTGGGGAATCAATATGCCTCGGCAGCGGAGCCTGTACCAGTATCCCATGCACGCTCGAGTCGCTGTTTAACTTCCCAATCAGCTCCAACAGTTCCGCCTGGCTCGTTGCTTCCGGCAACACTCGGGTAATGGAATCTATTCCGAGGCGCTGGCTCGTTTTCTCTTTCATCCCCACGTACACTCGGGATGCCGGATCTTCTCCCACTCTCACGAAAACCAGTTTTGGAATGATTCCGCGGAGCTTCAGTTTTTCCACTCGCCCGCTGGTCTCCGAGTGCAATTGCTCGGCAATCGCACGGCCATCGATGAGATTCGTCGCGGACATTAAGGAAGGTCTAATGATTCAATTTCGATCACCGGTGTATTGGGCCATCGGCGGTCCAGACCTTCTTCTCCAGTGACAATGATCTTGAACCCCGAATATTCCTTCAATTTGTAAACGTCATTCGTGGAATGGAGATAATTCATCACTTTTCCATTCTCTTCATTAACCAATTCAAAATATGTCGGAGCCTGGATGCTCAACGCTTTTTTGACAATTCCTTCTCGCTGCACGATTCGTTTTGGCAAGTCCGCAGTCACCTTGGTTGCCGTGCTTGATGGCAATGCCAGCGGTGCCACCGCTTCCACCGGGGTTCCCACTTTTGTCTCAGGAACTGGTGCGCTGGCGACTGGATTGGATATATCTTTTGAAGGTGCAGGCTTGAAGTCGGGAACTGCGGCCACCACCACAGGGGGTGGTTCCGGCTTGGTTTCAGCCACCGTCGCAGGAACTGTTGTTACCGGTTTCGTTTCCGCCACCACCACTGGCGCAGGTTCCGCCATCTTTATCGCTTGGCGGGCAATGAATTCTGCTGCCACGAAAGCATATGCATTGGTGGGTGATTGCACTTCCACCCAATCGTTGGTCCGTCGGATTTCTTTCAGCTCCGCTCCCTTTTCCAATGTTCCAACGATACTATAATTCTCTCCGGGACCGCCCCGTAAATTCAGTTTTTTGCTCGAAACGGCATGGTTCGTTTCATCCAGGAAATGTGCGCTTACCCATAGCGGCGTGTTGATCGGCATGCTGATTTTATACCATCTCGCTGGTTCATCAGCTTTTGGTTTCTTGATCGTAATTTCCTGAAGAACCGTGACCTTATCTCCTTTTTGGAGATGAGTGATCGTTTCTCCGACTAATCCCGCCTGGCCGCGCACATTGACATGGTTTTGCTTCACCAGCCCGGGCTCCGGTTGAGTGAGCGCGCCGCTTGCTGTCTCTTCCACTTTTGCCACTTTATTGGTGGAGACACTTTTCCCCGGATTCTTTGTTGATTTGGACGCAGGCGTCGCTGAGTAACCACTCAATCCTGCAAAAAAAACACCTGCCGCCAGAGGCAGCGCTATCCAGAGCTTTTTAGTCATACTTTCGAAAGTAGAGATTTAATCTCAGTTGCTGTCAACATTCGCCATTTACCTACAGGTAATTCAGCCAGCTTGATTTTCCCGATCCGGATCCTTTGCAACCGCACTACTTCAAACTCTGCGGCTTCAAATAATCTTCGAATTTCCCGATTCTTTCCCTCTGACAATTCAACTTCCACAATCGAGTGTGAATTGTTGGCCGAAAGAATGCGAGACCGGTCTATCTTCAGCTGATCGCCATCCACATACATCCCTTTGGCGAACTTTTCGAGGATAAATTTGGTGACGTGTCCTTTCACAGTCACAATATAGTTCTTCGTGACCCCGTATCGCGGGTGGGTCAGTTTCAGGCAGAAATCCCCGTCATTGGTCAAAAATATCAAGCCTTCGCTGTCCGCATCCAGTCGCCCCACTGAAAAAAGGTTGCTCCATTCTTTGGGGACCAGTTCGGCAATCACTCTCCGGTCATCTTCAGGATCCCGTGAGCAGAGATAACCCACAGGCTTGTTCAATGCTAAATAAAGCTTCTTTTTGGCCTGCACCGGCTGGCTATCCACCGTCACACGGTCCTTGGAGGCGTCCACTCGCGTCCCCAGCTCTTTAACCACCCTGCCGTTCACACTCACCCGCCCGTCCACGATGAAACGCTCGCTCGCTCGCCGGGATGCTATTCCCGCGTCAGCCAAAAATTTTTGTAATCGGACGTGCATGTTTAGAAAGTGCTGGCTTTAACGCAGAAAAGCAACAAAGCCGAGTAGGGCTCGGCTTGTTCAAAAATGCATAGATGTAGTCACCCGTTTCGGGTGAAAAACTCGGAACTTAGCGTCCGGCTAGGTCTTGCGGAGCCCGGTCACTCGTTCGCCGGCTTTCCATTGACCGCGCTTCTTCAAAAGTTCAACTCGTTCGTACCGCTTTAATACGTTACGTTTTGCTCCAGACGTGCTGGCTGCTCTCAGGCTTCTATGTTGTGACATATCTATTCCTCTACTTCCACCCGGATAGGCGGGGCAGTGTTTCTAACATGGAATAGCCTAATTGCAACTGCATATTTTTTTAAATCTCCCCCTTCGGCTCCATTCTATCTCTCCTCCGCAGGACAAATTCCACTCTCTTTTCTCCTCTCCTCCCAACCAATTGCAATTTCTGATGGATAATCAGACCCTGCTGAGGTTATCCTTGATGCCGGTAACCGATTCTGGATCTTAATAGGTCTTTTTGCTCCAGTTCGATTGCCTGCGCGACCTTTTTAAATCGACATGCTCGGAACTATTAGCCCAGGCGAAGAAGCTCAATTGATGCAGACAATTGAGATGTTTGAGGTCATTACTCAATCCCAGCCACAGGACTATCAATCTCTCGAAATTCTCAAGGAAGCCTACCTCAAGCTCGCCCGTCCTAAGGATGTCATCAATACATCCAAACGCATTGCCCAGGCTTACGTCCAACTCGGTCAGCTCTCTTCAGCCATCCTCGAATACGAAACCATTCTCCAGAGCCATCCCGATGACGCAGAGGCCCTTGCCGCAATGGCAGACATCGAAAGTAAGGCGAATAGCCTCACTGCCATGCCTGCCGTCATGGAGCCTTCTCCCGCTTCAAAAAACAAAGGCACTTCTCAATTTTCTGCCAATGACGTCGACGATGGCAAGTCCACCATGCAAAAGCTCTTCGTCGAATCCAAATTGATCACTCAGGGCGAGTTTGATCTCTGTTGGGTCAAACCTCCTTTGCACGAATCTCCCGGCAAAGTCTACGAGCCTTTCATTCAAACTTTGGCCGATAAGGGAATTTGTCCCATCGAAAAATCTCTGCGGCTGCTCTCCGATAAGGCGCGCCTCGCTTATATTCCCCTTGATCGCTACGATATCGACGCCGAAACCGTCCGTATCTTTCCTAAGGATCTCTGTTTCAGATGGTGCGTTTTGCCCCTCGAACGCATGAGCAAGAGCGTCCTCGTCGCCACCGCAAATCCCTACAATAAGCACGCCACTGACGAGTTATCCAAGGCCACCCATCATCGCGTCATGTATTATCTTTGCTCCCCTCCGGAACTCTTAAAATTAATCCGAAAGGTCTGTCGTTAACCCATTGCCATGCCTCCGGTAAAAACATTTGGTGAACGTATTGCTGACGCTCTCGTCGAAGATGGGTTGCTGAGCGCAAAACAAGTTGAAGAGCTGCTCGAAAAACAAAAGAAGGAAGGCACTCGCCTCATCAAACTTGTCATCGAAAAGGCCTACGTCACTGATCAGGACATGGTCGTCTGCATGGGCAGGGTGCTCAACACTTCCCCAATCAACCTGACCAAGATTGGCGTCAGCTCCGAGGTGGCTGAACTCGTCCCCAAGGATGTTGCTACCAACCACAAGGTCTTCCCCGTCTCCAGGCTTGGAAACAAACTCTTCCTCGCCATGGCTGATCCTTTGAACGTCCTCGCCATCGACGACGTCAAGCGCATCACCAAACTCGAAGTTTCCCCGCTGATCGCCTCTGAAAAATCAATCCTCGACAAAATCAACAACCAGGACGGCTCCAAGGGCGGCGCCACCATGGAAGCGATTATCCAGGACGCCCAAAAACAGGCTGATGCAGAAGCCGAGGCCGATAACCTGGAAGTCACCAAAGTAGCCGTTGAGGAAACCAACCTTGACCACCTGGCCGCCTCCACCGAGGAAGCCCCTGTCATCAAGCTCGCCAATCTCATCCTTGTTCAGGCCATTAAAGATCGTGCTTCTGACATCCACATCGAGCCTTTCGAGAAACAGGTCCGCCTTCGCTACCGCGTCGATGGCGCTTTGATGGACATGCCGCCTCCACCCAAAAATCTCCAGGTCGCTCTCTCTTCCCGTTTGAAGATCATGAGCAGCCTCGACATCGCCGAGCGTCGTCTTCCCCAGGACGGCCGTATGCGCGTTAAGGTCGCCGGTCGCGATATCGACTTGCGCGTTTCTTTCCTTCCCACCGTTCACGGAGAAAAATGCGTGTTGCGCGTTTTGGACAAATCGAACCTCTCCGCCAGCATGGACAAGTTGGGGATGGATCCCGACACTTTCCGCCGATTCAAGTCCGCAGTCGATTCTCCGCACGGTCTCATCCTGGTCACCGGTCCCACCGGTTCGGGCAAAACCACCACTCTGTATTCCGCTCTTAACGAGCTTAATAATCCAGAATACAATATCATTACCGTCGAGGACCCCGTCGAATTCCAGATTCCTGGCATCAACCAGGTTCCTGTTAAAAAGGAAATCGGCCTCACTTTTGCCGCTGCTCTTCGTTCCATTTTGCGTCAGGATCCCGACATCATCATGATCGGTGAAATTCGCGATACCGAGACCGCCGAAATCGCTGTCGAGGCTGCTCTCACCGGTCACCAGGTCTTGAGCACCATGCACTGTAACGATGCTCCCGGCGCCATCTCCCGTCTCGACGATATGGAAATTGCCCCCTTCCTGATTTCCTCTTCCGTCATCCTCGCTTGTGCCCAGCGTCTCATGCGCCGCATCTGTCCTGCCTGCAAGGAGCCTGTCACTTATCCAGCCAAAATTTGGATCGATCTCGGAGTCAACCCGAAGGATTTTGATGGCGTTACTCTTTTCAAAGGCCGTGGCTGCGATCGTTGCAAAAATACCGGTTACGCGGGTCGCGCCGCTATCATCGAGGTCATGACCATGACCGATGATTTGCGGAAAATGGTGATCAAGAGATCCAGCGCCTCCGAAGTCGGAAAAGTTGCCGTCGAGCAGGGAATGAGAACGTTGCGCATGGTCGCTCTCGATAAGGTTCGCGAAGGAATTTCTACCCTGGAACAAGTGCTGGTGGTTACTGCTGCCCATTAACACGACATTGTTTTTCCATGCTATCTCGCGCCGAAGCCCTGGAGCTCGTCCTTGCTAAAGCCCCTGCGCTCCGCACTGAGGTTGTTCCGTTGTTGAGCGCCTTGGGTCGAATTTCTGCTTCCGCTCTCCTCTCCTCCAATGACCTGCCCCCCTTCGATAATTCGGCTATGGATGGCTATGCCGCCAGGTCTTTCGATATCGCCAGCGCTTCCCCCGAAAAACCTGTCTTTCTAAAAGTGATCGGGAAGGTTGCTGCCGGGCAAAGTCTCTCCGGATCCATTCAACAGATGGAATCCGTCCGCATCTTTACCGGTTCCATGCTTCCCCAGGGCGCCGATTGCGTGGTCATGCAGGAAGAGACCCTGCCGCCAAATGAACAGGACCAGACTGTTGGTGTGACATCGTCCTGCGCCAAGTGGGAAAATATTCGCTTTAAAGGGGAGGATGTCCGAATCGGCGCTTCCCTTGTCGGGGCAGGGGAGCGCCTCAACGCCGGCTCTCAGGCTCTCCTCGCGGCCTGTGGTATCGGAGTTATTTCCGTTTTCAAAAAACCTCGTGTCGCATTGCTCTCCACCGGCGCCGAGTTGGTCGCTCCCGGCAACCCTCTGCCTCCAGGTAAAATTTACGAGAGTAATCAGGTCATGCTTTCGGGCTTATTGAATTCTATTGGAATTCAACCCACCCTCCTTCCGCCTGTCTCCGATCTTGGCGGCGATCTGCAGGCCTCCATCAAACAGGCCCTCGATCAGCACGACGTTCTCATCACCACCGGCGGCGTCTCCGTCGGGGAATTCGACCTGGTGAAATCCAGCTTCCAAAAAATTGGAGGCAAATTGGAATTGTGGAGAATCTCGATCAAACCTGGAAAACCGTTAGCCTTCGGAACTCTTGGAGATCGCCAACTCTTCGGCCTCCCGGGCAATCCGGTTTCCGCCTTCGTTACTTTCTTGCTCATGTGCCGTCCTGCTCTTCTGAACATGCAGGGGGCCGTCGACTTTGAACTCCCTTCCCAGGTCTGCGAGTTGACCACCGAAGTCGAGAACAGAGGTGATCGAGCCCATTTCATGCGGATGTGTATCGACAACTCAGGAATGGTTTCTCCCGCCGGGACACAGGCCTCTCATATCCTCTATACGCTTGGAAAAACCAATGGTCTGTTGGAAGTCCCTCCCAGGTCGAGGCTCGCCAGGGGAGCGAGGGTGAAGGTCCTGCGAATAGGATCCGACTAGGGACGTCTCTCCCCAAGATTGGGGGTGTAGCTGCCGGGTCTCTTTGGGAAAGGCAAAACTCCGGGATGATAAGTCGGCTTGATGTGACGCTCGGAATCTAAATCCCCCGAATTTCTCGGGGCTATTCCCAACGACCTGGACGTGATGTCGCCTAACATCGATCCCGCTCCAGACTGGGGTCTAAACGCTGTCAACGGATCAGAATAAACCCCTTGAGCATCGTAACCGGGCACGGTTGGATTGGCAGAATCACGGCTCGTATCTTTTAGTTTACTGATGGGATCCAGCAGTCCGCTCGATTTTACCAAATCGTTTTGCTTCGCGGGGTTCTCGTAAATAGCATCGAATTTCTGAAGTCGTTCTTGTCTCTTCTCCAGTTCTTTCTGGCGACTCGTTTCTGTCATCGCGCTGTTTTGCCCAAAAACTGGCCCCACATTTTTCTTTCCAAAGGTGTCTTGGGATGCATTCGAGGCCGGACTCATGAATGTATCCATTTTGAGGTTTGGATTGATGGAAGGATTATCCGTTTCGCTTTTGCCTCCCCCCTCTTTATTCCTTTCGTCTTTTTCATTCGACGATCCGTAAAGAAAACTTTTGGCTGATTCAGATTGCAGGTTCGCACTCGCACCCTGTCTCCTGGTGCCCTCGCTTAGAAACTTTTCCAGGTTCGATTTCTGCTCGTTTCCTGACGACTTCGGATCGTATTTACTGATCCCCAATTGCTGCTCAAAGGTCTTTTCTTTGACAGGTTCGTTGGGATTCACAAATATCCATTCCCGGTCATTGGCCGCCTTCTCCATGGCGTCTTTGGAAAGCGGGGCTGCAACTCTCGCGGGCGCAATCTCAGGTCCCGCAAACGGATCGCTTTTCATGAATCCGTCGGTTATCGACTCCGTAGGCCTTCGCGCGCCCTGGAACTTATTGATGTCAAAAGGGATTTGTCGGCGGGGTAAGACTTTAGGAGTTTCCGCTGGCTTTTCTGTGTCCGCCGAATAACCAACCAGGGGAACGAAAACAAGCGCTGCCAGGGCAGAATGAATAGTAAGAATTTTTTTGGCGTGCTTGTATTCCACTTTAGAGACGTATCACTACCCCAAAACCCCCAAAAAGTCAATCTTTCAAACATCCAGAAAACCGCTCTGCGACGCCACCAGAACACTTCTCTCGCCTTTCCCTTGACATCATTTTTCTAAAGTGTTACGAAAGTGCAGATTCGTAACACGATTCATATGGCTAAAGACTCTTCTCCTCTCGTTCGCTTCAGCGTTTCGATTCCTCAGGATGTCGCCGATGGCCTCGATCGCATGTCCAATGATCGTGGTTTTGCTAATCGCTCTCAGTGCCTCACTTCTCTCGTTCGTGATCGACTCGTCCTCCATGCAAGCCAGTCTGGCAATAACGTCATGATGGGGATCATTAGCCTGATCCACGATCATGCTAAACGGGATCTCCAGAATAAACTGACCGATCTCCAGCACAAATATCTGAAGGAGATCGTGACCATTCAGGTCGTTCATCTTGAAAATCATCAGAGTCTTCAGGTCATTCTGGTCCAGGGTCCCGCTCGCACCCTTCGACTCATTGCCAATGAAATGATCAGCCTCCCCGGCGTCCGCCACGGACAGCTCCAATTGAACACCGAAATTTTACCCCCACTGCATGAAGGCTGAAATTCTTTATCTCACTTCCTCTCAATCATGAACTCTTCCAATCCCTCCAACCCGGATATTCTCGAGGAGAAGGTGCGCTTTCGCGATATTGTTCCCGGCGGCTCCAACTGGTCCCATGTCCTCAAACGCGGCACCACTCTTCGCCTCATCGACCCACAGGGAGGTGCCAATGTTTCTGCCCTTTTCTTTAATTTCGAGTTGCTTGTGGAGCGTTACAACATGGCTGATACTCTCAAGGCTCAGCACACTGCTTTTCTCACCACAGGTTGCGCCCTCTACTCCGACATGGGTCGCATTCTGGTTTCCATCACCAACGATACCAGCGGATGGCATGACACCATTTCAGGTTGCTCCACTGCAGAAATAGTAACCGCCAAATACGGCGAAGCTCGGTTCCAGCAACACCGCAATCGATTCCACCGCGATGCCCGCAACAACTTCCTTGTTGAACTCGGAAAATACGGCTTGGGCCATCGAGACCTTGTCGCCAACGTTAATTTTTTCAGCAAAGTCGTTGTCCAGGAGGATGGCTCGATGAAATTTGACGAGGCACACGCAAGGGCAGGGGCTTTGGTGGATTTGCGTGCGGAAATGAACACGCTGGTCGTATTGAACACTGCCGTCCATCCCCTCGCTCCCGGAGGCACATACGCTCCCAAACCTGTTCATCTTGTCGTCTGGAGCTCACCGCCGCCCGGCCAGGATGATGTGGTCCGAAAATTTCGGCCCGAAAATGAACGCGGCTTTATCAACACCGAACGGTATTTTTTATAAAGTATTGTCATGAAAACAGAAACACTGACAACAAGTTCATTGGACCCTGCCAATGCTGTTTATGATTTTACCATCCTTGCTGGCGAAGGGTGGATGCATGAAATAAAATCAGGCCAGACCTTTCGCATTGTGGACCTCGAGGGAAACCAGGCCGTGGATACTTTGTTCTACAATGCAACGGACTCTTCAGAACGTTACAGCGCGGTGGATACCATTCGCGCGCAAAGGAATATTTATCTAACCACTGGCACCAGGCTGCTTTCCGGTCTGGGTCGTCCCATGCTGAGCATCACCGCCGATACTTGCGGGCGGCATGATACCCTCGGCGGAGCCTGCGCCGCTGAAAGCAACATGGTGCGCTACTCCATTGACAAGCGGTACATGCACAATTGTCGCGATACTTTCCTGAAGGAATTTTCTCTTTTCGGCGATGACTTTTCCAAACGCGATCTCGCCAGCAATATTAATTTCTTCATGAATGTCCCCGTCACTCCCGAGGGAAAACTCACTTTTGCCGATGGTATTTCCGAGTCCGGCAAATACGTCG
>JAQGOY010000088.1 GCA_028293375.1 Verrucomicrobiales bacterium
TTCTTTGTAGAACTTTCGCCGCTGATTTTCGATCCTGACCAAATTGTAAATGGATATCCGCCATGGAATTCAGCCATTGGGCTTTTTGCCGCGGTGTATATATCGGGTTCTCCGTCAGGAACAAAAGTTGACTGATCGCTTCCGAAATCTTGTTCATTTCCTTCGCATACAGGAATGCAAGGTTCACTCTCGTCTCCGCGTCCATCGGAAATTTCTCCAGTTGCGCCCGGTATGCTGTCGCTATGTTTTCCGCATCCTGCTCGGGAGTCACCTCCACCACCTGCAATTTTTTTAAACCCAGATTCTTCGCGTAATTCCCTATCTCCACCGGGGTTCGATCCATATTCTCCAACATCGCTTCCCGTGTCGGCACTCGTGAAATTCTTTGTTCAGCAGTCGTTGCGTAGGCGGTGCCCGGGAATTTTTTAACCACCATCCGCAATGCATCCACCGCCCCCTCCGAGTCCTGCGAATGTCTCAATCGGCAATCCGCCAGGTAATGAAGCGCCGAACTCGCTTGTGCACCCGTTACTTTCGGGTTCATCACAATTCCTTTGATAATGGCTTCCGCACCGCTGGCATCCTGCAAATCGTCCGCCAGTATCTCCGCCATCAACATCATCCCCTCATGGTTATCCGGGAATTTCTCCAGTTGCTTTTTGATTTCCAGTATTGCCGCGTGCGGTTGGCTTTGTTTTCGCTTGGCCCAGGCAATCGAATAAAACGGTTTCTCTTCCTGCGGCCCTCCTCCGTCAAAAAGTGATCCAAACGGGGCTGCAAAGACTTTGGTTAGTTCCGGCACCCAAAGTATCGCCAGGTAGAACCCTCCTATTCCTGCATAAAGTGGCAAATATGCCGCACTTTCTCCAAAACCCGCTCCGCTTCCTACCAGCTGTTTTAACTGCGACATCAACGGCCATACCAACAGGCTCACGAGCAATTTGACCGTGAGCGTCCAATTTTCAAACCGTTGTTGCTGCGTCGCATAGATAATCAGCGCCAACGTCCCGACTAGGGTCCACCCCATCAGGAAAAGAATAGGGTGGGCTGATGCGTTCATTCATCATCTTAGACAAGACCTCCCCACAAAAATCACGACAATTATTTAATTTTCGCCCAAATCGAGCTTTAAAGTCGTTTGCGAATTTGTCTTCAAATTTCGCATCTTCATCTCCTCCAACTGCCACTGCCCATTCACTTTTTTAAAACTCGATCCGCTCAACGAAAATTCCTTGGTCTTCACTTTCTCCGCATTAAACACATCCGCCATCAATATCCCTTTGGTTTCTTTATCAATATAACAAATCACTCGCGCTGTTATGCTTCCTTTCGGGTCGACGCTTTCCAATACGTAACAGGGCCTTCCCAATCGCATCTCCCCTTTTAATCGGCGTTGAACAGGCCAGTGAAGAAACTCCAGCCCCAATTCCCCAAGCGCAAAATCCGATCCCGCAAACGGTATAAACACTTCCTGCACCCCCACTTTCGCGGGATTCTCAAAATGCGCGGGATCTTTCGAATAAAAGTATTCATTCGCTCCTTCAGGCGAATGCTTGACTGTCAGTTTCTCCTGCAATTCCGCTCCAGGGCGCGTTTCATACTCGCTCAGCCATTTTTCGCCCTGCACCGTGACCCTGACAATCATTGGAATCTCTTTGCGGGTCTTGCCCATCTTGATATTGAGCGTCCCCGTCATCACCGAGTTTGTCTCAGGTCGGCTTGTCCGGACTTCTTTGGCTAGACCCATTCCCTCCACTTCGTCCTCCGTCTCCGCACCATGACTGGTCAGAAAAAGTGAAATCAAAAAGGCAGTCAGGAAAAAGTGTTTCATGCAGGTTTCAGGGCCAAAGGCAACAACTCAGAAACATGTTGGACAAAATGCACTTTTAATTTATGCCGAATCTCTTCCGGCACCTCCAGCCAGTCATTGTCGCATTCTTTCGGCAGTATCACTTGCTTCATTCCCGACCTTGCCGCTGCCAGCACTTTTTCCTTGATTCCCCCCACCCTCAATACTCTCCCACGAAGGCTGATTTCCCCTGTCATCGCCAGGTCCGATTTTACCAGTCTTTTGGTCAATAATGATGCCAGTGCGCTGAAGATCGTCACCCCTGCACTCGGTCCATCTTTGGGAGTCGCCCCCGCCGGGACATGGACATGGATATCCCACTTGTCAAAATCCTCCACATCCAGTTTCAAGCTCACTGCCTGGCTTTTTAAATAACTCAATGCCGTCTGCGCGCTCTCTTTCATCACGTCACCCAGAGACCCCGTTAAAATCAACCCACCCTTCCCTCTCATTCGCGTCGCTTCGATAAATAGGATTTCCCCTCCAACCGGTGTCCAGGCCAATCCCACCGCAATACCTATTTCTTTGATTCGTTCCGCCGCCTCCGGCCGGAATTTCGGTGGCCCCAGGAATTCACTGAGTTTCGAAGCTTCCACTGTTAATGGAGTATTAAAATTTTTGGCCGTAAAAAATCGCCTCACCGCTTTCCGGGTCACAGAACCAATCTCTCTTTCCAATTGCCTCACTCCTGCTTCCCGCGTGTATTCCTCAATGATTCGTTTCAAGGTGGAATCTGGAAATTTAACCAGTTTCTTCTTCATCCCATGTTCTTCCAATTGCTTGGGAACCAAGTGCCGGCGCGCTATTTGTAGCTTCTCCAGTGCGGTGTAGCTCGGGATCTCGATTACTTCCAAACGGTCTCTCAATGCAGCATTAATCGGGTCAAGCCAGTTGGCCGTCGTGATAAACAGTACTCTCGATAAATCAAAAGGCACTTCCAGGTAGTGGTCCGAGAAACTATTGTTTTGCGCGGGATCCAGCACTTCCAGCAGGGCCGAGGCCGGATCGCCCTTGTAATCGGCGCCTATC
This sequence comes from Verrucomicrobiales bacterium, assembly GCA_028293375.1. GTDB lineage: Bacteria > Verrucomicrobiota > Verrucomicrobiia > Limisphaerales > JAQGOY01 > JAQGOY01. The sequence goes on from JAQGOY010000088.1 coordinate 2,879, forward strand.
TTGTCTATTTCATCCAGCAAAATCACTGGGTTGGCGCTCTCCGTTCGTCTCAATGTTTGGATGATTCTTCCCGGCATCGCTCCAACATAGGTGCGTCGGTGCCCTCGAATTTCCGCCTCATCCCGCATTCCTCCCAGCGATATCCTCGCAAACTTCCTACCCAATGCTTCGGCCACACTCTTTCCGAGTGATGTTTTGCCAACTCCCGGCGGCCCCACCAGGCACAGGATCGGTCCTTTCAACTGCTTTTTTAATTTGATCACTGCCAGGAAGTCCAGCAAACGGTCCTTCACCTTCGCCAGCCCGTAATGCTCCGCATCCAGCAACTGCGAAGCGTGCTCCAACTCGATTTTGTCCTCCGTGTATTTGTTCCACGGCAAATGGGTTAACCAATCCAGGTAATTGCGTGTAATGGTGAACTCAGGAACCGCCGTCGGCATCTGTTGCAACCGGTCCAGTTCCTTGTAGGCCACCAACTTCGCTTCTGGCGATAGTGGATTCTTATCAATCAACTCTCGGAAGACATTAACTTCGGTCGAAACAGGATCCGCCTCTCCCAACTCTCTCTGGATGGCTCGGATTTGTTCTCTCAGGAAAAATTCACGCTGCGACTTCGACATGGAACTGGCCACCTCACTCTGGATTTTTGTCCCCAGGTTCAGAACCTCCATTTCCTTGTTTAAGAGCGGCAATAATTTCGAAAGCCGTTCCTTGACTGAAGTCGTTTCAAGCAACGCCTGCCTCTCATTCAAATTTAAGTTAAGATTCGCCGCGATCAGATCCGCCAGCTTCGACGGATCCTCCGTATTCAATGCCGCTATCTTCACCTGCTCCGATAATGTCGGCGAAAGACGAATGATCTCCTGGAATTGTCGCTCCGCATTCCGCGTGAATGCCGTCAATTCAACCGAGTTATCCAGCTCATCTCCCAAAATCTCAATCTTCGCCTGCAAATACGGCACCTGTGCGCTAAACTCCTTGATCCGCACTCGCCTCAACCCCTCAATCAACACCCGCACTGTATTGTCTGGGAATTTTAACATCTTCAGAACTCGAGCCGCGCATCCAACTCCGTAAAGATCAGTCGGGATCGGGTTCTCTATCTCCGGGCTTTTTTGCAGCACCAATACCAAAAATCGGTCGCCCGATACCACATCGTCGATCAACCGGATACTTTCCGTTGTCTCCACCAGCAAAGGCGCAATCATTCCAGGGAAAACAACAATGTCGGATAATCCCAGTATCGGAAGCACCTCAGGAAGGGTCTTGGGGGGCGTTCGAGTCGAAAGCTGGTCTTGCTGTTCCGACGAACTGCCTAGGATTTTAATAAATTCTGTGTCAGGTGTGGTCATAGGACCTGCGTATCCCTCTTCTCCTCACGAAAATGATGTGGCGCTCCATCAGCTCCCGGTTACCGAGATGGTCAACCGACTCGTGCTCTTCGCCAACACTGGAACATCCACTCTTAAGAAACCGTTTTGGTAGGAAGCTTTTGCCTGCGACAAATCGTAGCCGGAAGGAAGGTCTATTACCGTCTCAAAGGATCCGTAATTGATTTCCATCACCAGGAATTTGCACTTGGTGGTTCGGCAGCCATCTTCCCGTTGTCCGCTAATCTTCAGGCTGCTGTTCTCGATGCTTAACTCGAGGTCCTCTCTTTTCATCCCTGCCAACTCCACCTTGATGACCAGCCCAGTTTCCGTCACATACACGTCCGTGTTCGGCGCCCAATGTGTTTCATTATGTTTACCGCCCATAAGTTTCGCGTGCCTGGAAAGCCCGGTGTCAGAATGGAACTTCGAAATCACCATGTTCCATCATTTTAGCCGGATGTTCTCTTCCTTCAATCTATTTCATCTTTGTGATTATTTTCCGTTTCCCATTTTTACGGGCGTGAAAAACAATGGAATTCTGGGGTGAGTTCTTGGCAGGGGACGAGCAACCGCAATGCGTATCTTTTTCAAAACTGAACTTGCGCGGTTTGAATCGATTCCAGAGGAATAGTCCCCCGGTGATTCCAACCATTCCAAGCGCAACCGGTTGCTGCCAATCCATACCGCACTATACCCCAGCCATCAGGTTAAGCAAACTTCAACTTGCCCTACCCCTCCAGCCCTTTAATCTGGCGACATCATGTCCCAGGTCTTTATTCACAAACATCGGGTGAGTTACGCGGAATGCACTGTGGGAAACCACGTCTACTATGCCCGCTACCTCGACATTCTCGAACAAGCTCGCGGCGAGTTCTTTCGCGCCGCCGGCAAAACTTGCAAAGAACTCCAGGACCTCGGGTTCATTTTTCCCGTTCTGGATTGCCACATCTCCTACAAAGGTCCCGCCCGCTATGATGACCTCCTCGACGTTCAGGTCTACCTCATCGAAGTCGGCCGCGTCCGGGTTAGCTTCAAATACTCCATCCTAAACGAGTCCGGGAAAATCCTGGTCACTGGCGAAACGACTCACGTCTGCACTTCCCTGGACGAAAAGCCTAGGCGTCTCCCCGAAGACTTGACCGCCTTCTGTCAAAAATTCGTCCACGATCAACTCCTGAAATAAATTGTTACGCCTATCGACACCACGTGCCTTTTTGACCTTGCTCCTCCATTTCAATTACCAACCTATTTCAGAACGCCCCCACGCTCATAATATCTCTGTCCTCCATCCCGCTCCATTCCCTTGCTAACAGGGAGCTCCGAAAGACTGAACCTTAAGGATATGAATGGCGCCAATATCGAAAGTCTGTGATTCGGGCGAATCAGGGCCTTTCCCTATCGTGACCGATTTTTTATCAGCAGAAATCGACTTCACAAAACCTTCGAGAACTCGTTTGTCAGGAAGTTGAAAGCGAATCCAATCTTTTTTTCTGAATGCCAAAACGTCGTTCATTGAGTGAATGTTTTGTCCCCGGCCGGAAAAATCAAGCGTTGAGTTTCCCGGCATCAATCCAGCCGGCGCGATTGAATGTGGCTGAGAATTTCTGAAAGCAAATTTTGAATTACTCCCAATAGGGTATCATGCGGGCAAAAGGATAACCCTAAACTAAAGCGAGCCAGGCCTTTTAACTTCCGAACACTGACATCCAGCAATACAGCCAACCTGCGATATAAAATAAAATCGTAAGCCTCGAATGATAGCGAGGCTTTCTGACCGACGGGAATGGCCTCATGCCTGGACGGCAGGTCCCCCTCCCGGCGGTCAGAAAACGAAGCTAGCGCCGAGGATCACGATTTTGAGCAGACATGGCTGACGAAATGGCTCAATGCGATGCAACCACCATGATCATAAGAACAATCTCACCCGCGCTTAATCACACCCTCAAATTGGCTCTTACTTACATCGCGAATATCTTATCCATCCTGGTTGTCAGATTCTTCAATCCCTCCGCAGAATTTCCACCACCCTGCTCGGCTATCCCCCAGCCCTGATATCCAATCGCATCCAGCGCTTTCATCACTGCTGGCCAATCATTGTCTCCTTCGAGGAAGTCTATCTGGAATCCTGCATAGGGTCCGCTTTTATCCATTTTCGCGCGACTAAACTCTTTGATGTGAAGCTTCTGAATTCTTTTTCCAAGAATGTGAATCCACTGCTCCGGCCATCCATCTTTGATCACATTGCCTATATCGAAATGCCAGCCGACAGCCTCCGATTTAAATTCATCGACATATCGGGCAGCTTCCAATGGGCTCAGCAAAAATTTGTTCCAAACGTTTTCAATCGCAATCTTTACGCCCAATTCCTCCGCCAGCGGAATTGCTTTCCGGATTTCTGCCTGCGATCTGGTGTAAGCATCCACATAACTCACTTGCTTCGAAACCACTGCCGGGACGAACAATACTGATGTCGATCCGTAGGCCTTCGCATCTCTCAGTGCCTGTTTTAATCCCTCCACCCCATCCGCCCGCACTACCGGGTTTATATCGGAAACCGGCTTGGCCCAATGGGTCGAACAACACACGCTCGGCAACACAAGCCCATGCTTTTTTGCCGACTCCAACACTTCCTGCTGATCCAGGTGACTCATTGGCTCCACCCCTTCGAATCCCGCTTCTTTCGCTGCCGCAAATTTTTCTTCCACTCCCTTTCCCACCCCTATGGTCGAGTACATGATCGCTTTTTTGAGCTGTCTCTTTTTTGACCCTGCTTCCTGTGCCTCCGACGGAAATAGCCCCGCCACTGCCCCTGCCGCTACGCCAGCCTGGATAAATGTTCTTCGGTTCATCTCCATATAGAATCTCTCGTTAATTATTTATTCACTTCGCTTTTCTCATCTGCGCCACAAACGCCCCATCCACGAAGTCCGCGAACGGCAGGAGTTGTCGCTGTTTTTCGACTATCATTTCAGGGTGCGCAACGAGCGCCTCCATCACCACTCCCTCATTCTCTTCAGGCTCCAGGCTGCACGTGCTGTAAACCAGACATCCGCCGGGTTTCACTTTTGCGATGGCCGATTTTAATAGTTTCAATTGCACTGCACGCAATCTCTCCACCTCGCTTGGACTGATTCTCCACCTTAACTCCACTCTCCTCCGAAAAACTCCCGCATTGCTGCATGGTGCATCCACCAATACTCGATCATACTGCTCTCCACTTGGAACTCCATCGCTCAATCGCGCAGTCACACAATTCAAGCCCAATCGCCTCACGTTTTCTTCAATCAATTGTATGCGCGACGGCGCCAAATCTTCCGCTGTCACCGCCCCTTTATCCCCCATCCTCTGCGCTATCAAAGTGCATTTCCCTCCAGGTGCTGCGCAAACGTCCAAAATGGAATCGCCCGCTTTGGGTTCTAAGTACTCGACAGAAAGTAAAGTGCTCGGGTCCTGGATATAAAAAAATCCTTTTTTGAACGATTCCAATTGTTCCACCGCCGACACTCCCTGAAACTCCACCATCGGAAACGTTGTCCATGGCCACTCCACCGCTGTAAACTCCACCCCTTCTTTTTTCCAAACCTCCTTCAATTCGTCCGGTGAAATTTTCAGCGTATTGATTCTCGCGAACACCTTGGGCGGAGTGTTGTTCCAGGTGAGCAACCGAGTCGTCTCCTCTTTCCCATAACGAGCCACCCATTTTTTTACCAACCAGTCAGGATGTGAATATCCCACCGCTAAATCATCTCGCTTAAGTCGCTCCAGCAGCATGCTCGTCTCTTCTCGGTCCCGCAAATATCCCCTTAGTACCGCATTCACAAATCCAGCTTGCGGACCAAACCCCTTTAGTTTCGCCAGTTCCACCGTTTCGTGCACAGCCGCATGATCCGGTATTCGGCTCAACCAAAACAACTGATACAGCGCCATTTGCAACAAAACTCTCAAACCCGGCTTTTGCGTCTTACCTCCCGTTTTTCTCGAAATTAAAAAATCCAGTGTCCCTGCCCATCGAATTACTCCGTAGTAAATCTCCTGCAATAACCCTCGATCTGCCGCCGCAAGTTGTATCGATCCCAGCTCTCTCTGCAAAATTTCCTCAGCGAATAAACCCGATCCTCCCGCTTGGGTCAGGAGACGGTAGGCAATTTCTCTTGGTTTTTGGACGATCACGTCTTTATAATGCCAGTCGTACATCCGGATGCCAGAATTTAAGGAATGATTTATGAGAGAAGAGTTTGAAAAGTTGATCTCAGCGGGAAAAATTGCCAAGGGGCATTTAGACGCTCTGGTCACCCTGACCCAAAGTGGGTTTTGCACCCACAAAAGCTGGGGTTTTGGCAAGATTACCACCGTCGATACTGTCTATGCCCGTTTCACCATCGATTTCCAAAACAAAATCGGTCACACCATGGATCTCGCCTTCGCGGCTGAGTCCTTAAAGCCCATTCCTGCTGATCATATTTTCGCCAAAAAAATGGCCGATATCGATGGTCTCCGTCAAATGGCTGCCCTTCATCATCTCGATCTCATAAAACTGGTGCTTCAAAGTTTCGGTGGAAAAGCCACACCAGACCAGATCCAGCACGTCCTCGTTCCTGATGTCATCGCCGATGATTGGAAGAAATGGTGGGAAACAGCCAAAAAGGAAATGAAAAAAAATGGTCACTTCCAAGTGTCCATGAAAAAGTCGGATCCTATTATTTACCAGGTCAAGGAAGTCTCCATGCAGGATCGCCTGACCGAGGAATTCCGTGCCGCCAAAGGGCTTAAAGCCCGTCTCGCTGTCGCCATCGAAATCCTCAAAAACATTGCGGATCTAACCGATAAAATCGTCTTCACCGAGGTTATCTCCGCCCTCAATCTCGAAATCGGCACACATCAACGCAATCAACCCAGCGTTGCCCTTGAGGCCATATTTGTTCGCGATGAAATTCGCGAAGCCATGGGTCTTCCTCCGAGTGACACCGATATCTCCGCCAAAGCCATTTGGACCCAGGAAATTAAAATCGGTGCCCTTCTCGAGCAAATTCCCGCTGCCAAACAAAAGAAAGCCATCGTTTCTTTCAAGGAAACCTCCTCTCTTTGGCACGAAGTTTTATTGGCCAACATTAATTCCGTTTCTGCCAAGCTCGCAGGCGAATTCGCCGATGCCCTCATCCAGGCGGGCAAACTTGTTCAGCTCAAGGAAACCATCGCTCGCATGATCAGCCAGCACCAGGCCAGCAGCGAACTCCTTCTTTGGCTCGCCAAGGAACGTTCCGATTCTTTTGCCGATATCCTCGGGCCTGAAGTTTTCCGCGCCATGCTCACCGCTATTGAGCGTGATCAATTTAACGAAAAACGATCCAACAAACTCCGCGACTTCATCATTTCCGACCAGAGCCTGCTCGTGGAACTTCTCAGCTCCGCTGACATCGAAGTCATCAAGGACGTCACCCGCGCACTCCAACTCTCGCCCTGTTTCGATGACATGGACAAGCGCAGTTTGCTCGCCCGTATCGTCAAAAATTACCCGGTTGTTCAGGCCATGATCTCAGGCGAAACTCAGAAACAGGACAAGAGTTACACCGTTTCCTGGGAAAGCCTCGATCGTAAACGAACCGAATACCAGGAACTCGTCCAGAAAACCGTTCCCGAAAATTCCAAGGAAATCGCCATCGCCCGCAGCTACGGCGACCTGCGTGAAAACCACGAATACAAGGCCGCAAAGGAAATGCAGAAAATCCTGATGCGTCGTAAATCGGAACTCGAGGACGAACTCGTTCGGGCCCGCGGCACTGACTTCCTGAATGCAAAAACCGACATGGTCGGAATCGGCACAATCGTTGCCGTTACTGATTTAACCACCAATCAATCCGAAACCTATTACGTTCTCGGCGCGTGGGATTCCGATCCAGAAAAGAATATCATCAGTTACCTCACCCCCCTGGCTCAGGCCC
>JAQGOY010000125.1 GCA_028293375.1 Verrucomicrobiales bacterium
ATCCTTTGCAGCAAGGCCGTGCCGATGCCTGCGTTCCGATATTGAGGCAGCAGCGCCATGTCCACCAATTGAAGCTCTGCCCTTGTTCGATTCACAACAACCCGCCCGGCGTTGATCCCGTCAAGCATCACAATTTGAAACTCCGCCTCCGGAAAAGCGCGGTGATGCCCCTGGCTCGCCTTGAATTGCAGGGTCAGGAAATCGCGGCGCATTTCAGGCGGCCAACCCCAGGCCTCCAATTCCTCCTGCCGTGTACTGGCATACAGCTCGAAGAGGAAGCCCTCATCCTGAGGTCCTTCCGGGCGCATGGTTATCACTTGCAAGCTGGATGACATGGAAAAGTCAGAGTGGATACTTCAAAGTGGTCTGTCGAGAATTCGGGAAACCGTCTATGTCCAATAGATTGTGCAAATTCGCTAGGAGTAGATGCCGTTTTAAGGTTCAGGAACCCAAACAAAGTGTTCCAGCGTTCTAGCCTGAAAATATTCTTCAAACAAGTGGAATCACCAGCGCGGAATCTTCCAAGTGTCGATTAAAACAAGCGAGAGAGGGCTTTCATCCTCCGAACGCTGACCCACGAATAATCTCACCTCTCTTCGAATCGCTCTACTATTAACTTCCATCTGTGCTTGGGAGATGTATCGTGAAGTCGTCGTAATGTTTGTCAGGTTGTTCGTTTCCCCGCATGAGCTCACGCCGCAATTTTTTGGTTGATTGCTCCACCGCCATGGCGGCACTCGCTCTGACGCCCCTCCCTTCGCTCGGCCTCTCCTCGTTAGTGGCCCGAACTCCTCAGTCGCTCGAAAAAATGAGCTATTCACTGCTGGCTTCTCAGGTCGACACTCCGTTTCTGGTTCTCTTGTCACCCCATAACGTTGTGGAACTGACCTTGCTTAAGGCTCCCCTCGCTCCGCGTTCCCCGTCGGCACTGGGGCGGCGACCCCCGGGGGATGCCTGCCACGAAAAATTTTCACTAATTTTTGATGGGCCGAAGGATTCTTTATTGGCTTCCGCCATTCATCATTTTGAGCACCGACACCTGGGCCGGTTTGAAATGTCCATCAGCCAGATCGGCGCACGCGAGGATCTTCGCGTCCGTTACGAAGCCGTCTTTAATCGGCCCGCGATCACAACCCAAACCTAAAGAAGCAGCGCTACCGAGACAATATTATGGCAACTCCATTCATCGGTGAAATAACCTTGTTCGCCGGAAACTTCGCGCCCCGTGGTTGGGCTTTTTGCAACGGACAACTTCTGTCCATTTCTCAAAACACCGCACTTTTTTCCATTCTCGGCACGACCTATGGCGGCAATGGCCAAACCACTTTCGCCCTGCCCGATCTGCGCGGACGCGTGCCGATCCATCCAGGTCAGGGACCTGGTCTATCCAATTATAATTTGGGTCAGCTTGGGGGAACCGAAAATGTCACACTATCAACCACCCAACTGCCGCCTCATAACCACCCCGTTAATGCGGTAGCCAGCGGCGGCAACCAGGCCAGTCCGGTCGGCAACTTGCCCGCAGTGGAATCCACGGGCACCTCCAAAGATTTTTCGAATGCCGCCACCACTGGCCAAATGAGCCCTGGCATGATTGCCAATACCGGCGGCGGTTCGCCAGTTCCAGTGCTCCAGCCTTACGGCTGCGTGAATTATATTATCGCGTTGCAAGGAATCTTTCCCTCGCGCAATTGATGTTTGGCGGGCCGTGCTTGTCAGGCGGACCACACTATGGATCAAACTATGGATTCAAAAAGAAGTTCGCTGCTCACTTGGGTCATGGCCCTCGTTTGCCTCCTTTTTGTTCCATCCTCCCATGCTCAGTCTCCTTTGTTTTACAACTCCAGCAGCGCGACCCAGCTGAGCAACACTGTCTATCGAATAAATCCAGCCGACGCTTCCAGTAACCTACTGTTCACCGCTACTGTTCAAAGCGGGGTTGGCCGTTGCACTGCCCTCGCTCTGGATTCCTGGAACGGCGCCATGTTTCTGCTCGATGCCGGCAACAACTCCCTCTGGAGCTTGTCTCTGAACGGTGGCGGCCTGGCTCTGGTCAGGAATCAACTTGGGAATACCCCCCTTTCCGTCGCCCTGAATGTCTTCAGGGAGAAAATTTATTACACCACCAGTGGTTCCGTCCAAAGTGACAACACCATCCAGCGCATGGATTACTCTGGCGCCAACAATGCCATCCTCTTCTCCGCCACCGGTCCTGCGCCCGGCAACGGCCCTCAGCGCTGCACTGCTCTCGCCCTGGATACACTCCACTCCAAAATATTTTTTACCGACGCAGGCAGCAACGCCATCTGGATGGTTAGTCTCACCGGCACGGGATTGACCCTGGTGAAATCCGGCCTGATTGGCGCCCCACTGGATTTGGCTTTGGACGTTACCAACCAACTCATCTATTTCACTACGAGCAGCGCGACACAGTCTTCCAATACGATCCAGCGCGTGGCCTACAATGGCACAGGATCCGCCACCCTTCTCACCGCCGCAAACGGAGTGAATCGCTGCACCTCCCTTGAATTGGATTTGCCCAATTCGAGGATATATTTTTCTGATGCAGCCAGCAATTCGCTCTGGAGCGTCAACCTCGCCGGCGGAACTCCCACGCTCGTGAGCAGCAGTCTGGCCCCCGGCGTAGTCAGAAATGTGCGGATGCTTCCACCCGCCGACCTGGTCACTGTGGTGAACACCAATGACAGTGGATTCGGCTCATTGCGTCAGTCCCTTGCCAGTGTGACCTCGCCAGGTTCCATCAACTTCTCCAGTGACCTTTTCACTAACGGCCCTGCCACCATCAGTCTATCCACCATTGGCGATGCCACGTTCGGTTCTTCCGCCCTCCGCATTGACAATCAGGTTGCCATCATAGCCCCGGGGGGCTCAAACACATTGACCCTTTCCCGCGCCGCAAATGCCGTGTCTATGCGCCTCTTCTACGTTAGCACACTCGGCAGGCTGAGTTTGAAAAATGTCACCTTGACCAACGGTTCGGCTCGAGGTTTTAACGGCGGCTCCGCCTATCAGCGCGGCGGCGGCGGCGGCGGCGGTTCCGCCGGACTGGGTGGAGCTTTCCTGAACGCCGGGATTTTGGATCTCGAAAACTGCACTCTCACCGCCAATCTTGCCCAGGGCGGTGATGGTGCCGGTACGCAGCTGCCATGGGGCGGTTCCGGCAGTGGCGGAGGCGGCGCAGGTTTGACAGGTCAGGGCGGCGCGGGTGGCCAGATTTCTGTCGGCGGCACCGGCGGCACTCCCCTTGGCGGTTCTGGCGGAAATGGAACCATCGCGGGCGGAGCAGGTGGCATCGGCGGTGGTGGCGGAGGTGGCGGGAGCGGTAACGCTGGCTTCGGCAGCGGTCCAGGCGGCCTCGGTGGCTTTGGTGGCGGCGGCGGCGGTGGTGGCGCTTATCAAACCTCGGGTTCTCCCGGAGGAAAAGGCGGTTCTGGCGGCGCGGCGGGTTTCGGCGGCGGCGGGGGCGGAGCTGGCGGCGGAACTCCGGACGGATCGGTAGGATCCGGTGGCTTCGGAGGGGGCGTCGGTGGACTGGGCAATAACTCCGGCAATATTGGCAGCGCTGGTGGAGGCGGGGGTGGATTGGGTGGTGCCATATTCAACCTCGGCGGCACTCTGGGCATCACTAACAGCACACTTTCGGGCAACGCCGCCGCGGGTGGTGCCGGCGGCATCTTCAACAGCGCCGCGGGTTCTGGATCCGGGTTGGGCGGCGCAATCTTTAATCGCTCGGGCACGGTCAAAATTCTCAACGTCACCCTCGCCGGTAACCGTGCCGATCAGGGTGGGGGCGGTATTTTTAATCTGGGCGATGGGGCGAGTTCTTCCGGTGTCATGACGCTTCGCAACACCATCGTTGCTGGAACCTTGAATGGAGCAGTCGATTACGCCACCTCATCAATCAATGGCGCCAGCGTCATCAACAGCGGCAATAACAATCTTATTCAATTGAATAACGGATTTAGCGGAGGCATCGTCAGCACCGCCAACCCGGGACTCGGCCCGCTGGCCAACAATGGCGGCCCCACCCTGACCCACGCCCTGCTCAATAACAGCCCCGCGCTCGATGCCGGTGATAATACTGCCCTGCCAGCGACCGACCAGCGCGGGTATCCACGAATCTCTGATGGCGACGGCAACGGCTCCTTATTGGTGGACATTGGCGCAGTCGAACAAGGTCTTTTCCGCCTGCGCGCGGCTTACCAATCCGCGTCCAGCATTCAATTAAATGGGTTTCAACTATTTCTCATAGGCGAAGCGAACCGGGTCTATGTCACCCAATACTCCCTTGACCTGACTGGCTGGACCAGCTTTTCCACAAACCAATACCCCGGTGTCGAAATCCCTGTGGTGGATTTCACAACCGGCGCCGGTCCAAAGCGCTTCTACCGATCCCACACCTTCCCTTAAACCCAACAACTCGATTTCGAAAAATTGGCTCGATTCTCTGGGCGGTGGGTATCTCACCAAATCCCAATGTGCTGATAACTACGATCTCGAAAGAATGGTTCCTGTGCCTGCATCGCTGTTCTGGACGCCAGGCACCCCGTCACGTTACAAAGAATGGATGCCCCCTCGATTCGATGTTTGCACGAAGCGTTTTTCAACTGACTGCATTGTTCTGGCCTCGTTCCTGTTTGTCTTCTGCGGCAATCTGACGGCGCAGGAATCCCCACAATCCGCGTGGTTCGTCGATGGTTACCATGGCGGCGTTTATGGGCACTATCCTTCGGACTACACCGCTTTTCTTGTCGAGCAACTGAGGAAAAACCCGGCGTGGAAGATCAATCTCGAAATCGAACCGGAGACCTGGGATGTCGTGCGGACACGTGAGCCGGAAGCCTACGCGGCTTTCAAAGCCATTATGGAAAGCCCATCTGACGCAGCCCGCATCGAAATCGTGAACCCAGGCTTTGCCCAGAGTTATTTGTTCCAGGCTTCAGGCGAAAGCGTGATCCGCCAGTTTGACTACGGGATCCGCAAAACACGCGAGCATTTCCCCAAATTTGTTCCCACCACTTACTCCTCGGAGGAACCTTGCTTCACCAGCTGTCTGCCGCAGGTCCTGAAGTCCTTCGGCTTCAAGTTTGCCTCCCTCAAAAATCCCGACACCTGTTGGGGCGGCTACACCACGGCTCGCGGCGGTGAGTTGGTGAATTGGATTGGTCCCGACGGCACTTCGATAATCGCCGTACCTCGTTATGCAAGCGAAGCGTTCCTGACCAATTCAAGCTGGCAAACCATCGCCTTTCGAAATTCGGCGGAATACCTCGCAGCTTGCGCGGCTCAAGGCATCCAGCACCCGGTCGGAATGTGCTTTCAGGACGCGGGATGGCGCGGTGGACCGTGGATTGGAAACTCTGACAAAAAAGGAAATGGCGTAAACTACACCACATGGAATAACTACTTTCGGAATGTGACTTTCGCCGGGACTAATGATGATTGGCATTTCACAGTAGAGGATGTGAAGCCCGGATTGATGTGGGGCTCACAGATTCTCCAGCAACTCGCACAGCGCAGCCGCACTGCCGAGCACCGGTTGCTGGTCGCCGAAAAGCTTGCGGCCATGGCTTGGGTCGATGTGGGCAGACCGTCCAGAACTGCGCCCTTCGACGAAGCCTGGCATGGCGTATTGCTTTCTCAACATCACGATTGTTGGATCGTTCCCTACAACGGGCGGCTGGGAAACACCTGGGCGGATCAGGTGCAGCGGTGGACCACGATCGCCAATGGAGTGAGCGACCTTTCCTTGCAAACTTCCCTCGAAGCTATGCTCCAGGGAGAACGGGGCAATGGTCGTCAGACCGTGCGCTTGTTCAACCCAACCGGCTCCGCTGTGGATGCCGTGGTCCCGGTGCCGATTCCAAAAACTTCAGAGCCTTCGCGCAGGATCAGTGTGGATGCCGAGGGTCGACGATTCCAGACGCAGGTCGTTCCTTCAAGTATTCCTGGCCAAAGCATGCTTTTGGTTCGTGCCACAGTCCCCCCAATGGGATGGACCACCGTGGAACTACGCGAAAATGGGGAAGTGACAAATGGATCCGTGACAACTGTCATCTCAGAGGGGGTGGCAGTCATGGAAAGCGATCTTTATAGAATCGAATTTGATCTTGCACGAGGCGGAACGATTCGCAGCCTGATCGCGAAATCATTGGGAGCCCGGGAATTCGTGGATTCCAAACAGGAACGCCGATTCAACGAATTGCGCGGCCATTTTTATGACCAGGGCGGTTTTCATTCGAGCGCGGAAGCGCCGGCGGCCATAACCATCCGTGAGAACGGGCCTCTACGTTCCGTGGTAGAGATTCGCGGTACTCTGGCCGGAAGCCCATTCATCCAAACAGTCGCGCTGACTCAGGGGTCGCCGGTGATTGATTGCTCCGTGCGGATTGACTGGGTTGGAAATCCGCGCATCGGTGAGTATGAAGAAAAAGATGGGGCCAGGAATCGTCGTCGGGCCGCTTACGATGATCGCTTTAAATTGCTCGCCCAATTCCCGCTCCGGCTCACCCGTCAAAAAATCGTGAAGAACGCTCCCTACGACGTTTGTGAAAGCAAATTGCCAGACACCTTCTACAATTCCTGGGAAGACATTAAGAATAATATTATTCTGGACTGGGTGGATGTGGCCGATGAATCGGGAACCCATGGCATGGCGCTGTTGAGTGATCACACCACGAGTTATGCGCACGGCCCGAACTTCCCGCTCGGCCTGACCCTACAATATGCTGGCAAAGGATTATGGGGTCGGGATTATCGTGTCGAAGGGCCAACCGAAGTCCGTTATGCGTTGATTCCCCATTCCGGCGGTTGGGATGCATCTCGAATCTCGTCAGCCGCCGCCACCTGGCAGGAACCAGTAATCGGCACCCTCTCGCATGGAGGACAGGCAGCCTCACGCACACTGATAGACCCTGGGTCGTCCGGTTGGGAGGTGCCGGCAATGTTTGAGCATGACGGCAATCTGTTCGTTCGAATTTTCAATGCCAGCGGCGACGAGACTCCGCATGATTTGGGAATTGGGTTCGAGGCCAAAAAAATCGAACTTGTAGAGCTGGATGGACGAGTCAGGGAGGAACTTAAGCCAGTGGTAGGCGTGGGTGGAAAAGGAATGATACGGTTGACCATCCCTCGCTTCGGGATCCGAACACTGCGCTTTCAAAAGTAACCGCGAAGAGTATGAGCCCAATGGAAGACATAATGGTTCCTGGGATTATCTGACCACGCTTTCTCTCGTTGAAATGAACTGCCAATTGAAGCTCCAGAGGAGCGCAATGGTGATAGTAACCAATCCCTACTTGGAATCCCGAGCTCCTTCGGAGCGACATGGTTCGTCTCTCCAACCACCTGGATACTCAGAATAACTCCGTTGAAAATGGAATTTCATCTTGTTTGCCTTGACGTCGCATCGAAATAAGTGACTATGGTCATATATGACTGAAGTCATTTTATCTCGACGCCACCGAAAAAAAGATGCTGTGCGCACGAAAATTATCGCTGCCGCCGTCGGGTTGTTCTCCCGGGATGGGATGGATCTGGTAACCGTGGATCAAATTGCCAAGGCGGCTGATATTGGAAAAGGGACGATTTATAACTACTTCGCAGCGAAGGAGGACATTGTGCTCGCCTTCATGGCAGACGTGGAGGGAAAGCTTCAAAAGAAAGCCGGACGCCTGGCGGCGTCGGATGAATCATTACAATCGATTTTAACTTCGTTTATCAGTTTACAGTTTCGGGAGAAGCGACCCTATTACCGTTTTGTCCGGGTATTTCTTGGCCAGATGTTTAACAGGACTGAACAGTTCCTTCCATTCATGGTTGAAATGCAGAAGATGATTGATCCGCCATTGGAGACACTGTTCCGGAGTTTACAAGAGCGTGGCATGATCCGGAAAGATGTTCCGCTTGCGGAATTGATCCTTGTTTTCAAGACAGTTCACATGGGCTTGTCGGCCCTTTGGGCGATAGAAGGACCTCCCTTCCGTGCTACAGAGAAAGTCCTGCAACTTGAGATGAAACTCTTCTGTGAAGGTCTGGAGGCCAGAAGATCTTGAAGACACTTGCTTGGTCCGATCTGGCCTGAATCAGGTTGACTTTCGTCACTTCCCAACCCGCCCGCTCGGACGCAGGCGCCTGAAACTGGAGATAGGCTCCTGGACATCATGAAAATCATACGCATCAAAATTATTGTCTTCTGGTTACTGTTTTTTCTGTTTTGCCTTTTGCTCTGTTATTCGTGGCAGCACAGACTTCTGTGGATAGCCCTCTTCGTCCCTGCATGGATGATCATCGGGCTCACCAAACCGCGTCGTCCGGGACCATCCCGCTCCTTGGCATTGTTATTTCGGATTGGGTTCATTTTGATGTTAGTAGCGGTTGTCGTCCACGCCTTGCAGCCTTCTTCGGCTGGCCTCTTGATGGTGTCAAAGATTTTCTGTGTGCTATTTGTAGTTCCCAGACTCTGCTATCAAGCCTTCAGAGATTACGACACACTTCGATCGGCAAAGCACAGTGTTTAAAAGTCGATTCAATCTTGGTGGTTTTTGCCTCAGCAATCAGCCTTCGAGAAATCGGCCCCTGTGTAGTCAGATCCGCGAGATTTGCGCCATCGAACCTCGCCCCGATTTGCCGTGAAGCATGAAAACCTCCATTTCTTAAATCCTCCTACCAAAACCCATTTCAATCCACACGGGCCAGTGCCACACGGAAACCAAGCGTATAGTCCCGATATCCGGGCTTGTTCCAGACTCGATAGGCCGAACGACAGCGCGAGGCTGCGACTCCCCAGGAGCCGCCGCGAAAAACGCGGTTGACTCCTAATGCGGGTCCTCGTGGATCGAGCACCCTTCCGCCGGGCAGCGGTCCACCATACCGATTGCCACACCATTCCCAGATATTGCCGTGCATGTCGTAAAATCCCCAGGCACTTGCCTTTTTCTCTCCAACCGGATGGGTCTTACTTCTGCTGTTCCCGGTATACCATGCGTAATCTCCCAACTGTTCGTCGCTATCTCCAAAATGAAATCGGGCGGCACTCCCGGACCTGCAGGCAAATTCCCATTCTGCTTCCGTTGGCATCCGATATTGGAAACTGTGCAGCAAACGCTGTCCCGCTTCTTCCACTTTGTTCAAGGCTTGCAACCACTGTTGACAGTCGTCCCAACTGACTTGCTCCACAGGCAGTCGGTTTCCTCGAAAATAACTGGGTCCAATTTTGAGGCCGGGTGCTTCGCACGCCATCGCCTTCCATTCTTCCTGGGTCACCGGAAATGTCCCCAGCCAAAAACCGCTACTGAACGTCACTTCGGTTTGCGGCCCTTCATCATTCGAACGACCTGACTCTCCGGCCGGGCTTCCCATTCGAAAACGGCCTGGATCCACCCAGTTCAGCTTTACCCCGCAGCACGGAACTATAAACGACTGCCCTGGAATGGGCGGATTGCCGGCACCTTTTGCTCTTGATGGCTTTTCCTGAGTCGGCTTTTCGGGCTCCGATGCTCGGACTTTTCCAATAACTTTGCAAATGCGCTCATATGCAAGGTTGAGTTTCTTTGTTTCCTCGGTGGCGTTGCGCAATAATCCTGGACTGGCCTGATGCCGATCCGGGTGAAAGAACTTCACCAATCGATAATAGGATCGCCTCACTTCCTCCAGGCTGGCTCCGCGCCTCAGTCCCAGCGCCTGATAACTCTCTTCCAGATTCATTTGTTTAACCCTGATTAAAACCAACAAACTCTTATCGTGTCCGGAAAAACGGGGAAAGTTAATTCCAAGCGAGACATTGATGAAGCATATATCGGAACTGTAGCCACTTGGATGTACCTCACGTCTATTATGTTCAAGCTACCACTGAATGTTCTCCGCAATTTAGAAAAGAACGCCAAGTTTCCATCCATCACCACGTAGACTCGAGATTCTCTGCGCAAATTTCTCAGTGGTTTCTCTTTCAATTCTGCAGCCCTAAATCTAATTCCGTGCGTAACCCATTCCACACAGGCCACTTACAAAAAATAAAAATATTCCAAACTATTTCGAGGGTGGGACAGCGTACGGGGTATGCCCCATGCTAAGGTGGTTTCAATGAGATGATTTAGAAAGTCAATCGATGAAAACATCTGACCAAAAACCATCAAACGAACTCCGCCATGTTGACCACAAAAACCAGCCAGAATTACTCTGTTGTTGCTTTCCTACCGAGCGGCGCCAACAAAACGGGTCAGGCCTCGGTTCAAAACCGACTCCAACCCGCGAGCGTCGTAAAAATTCGTAGGATACGAGGTGACAAGTATCTAATCAAAAAAATCAAACCACACGTGCCTGATGAACACAAAAAGGCAAAGCACAAATTCCCGTCCTACCTCCATTCCTGCGAAAGCGTACACTCAACGATGGTTACCACCCAAAAAATGTCACCTAACATCATGAGTGACAACCCAGTTCTCCTAGGCAAATGTCCTAATCCTGTCCTTAAAATGTCCTTTTTGAAAAAGACAGACGGACACAAACCAAAGTTGAAAGGACACCATCGAGAAACCTTGCCCTGTGTTCATTCATGGAAGCCGAACCTCGACCTGTCACCTGCCGTTAGGGTGACAACCGTTTCCCTAGGCAAATGTCACTTTCTTGTCACTTCCGGAGTGACAAATCAAATCATGTCACCATCGTCACCCTTCGTGAACTTTTGTAAAAAAATCCAGAGCGCTATAATCGAACCTCGACCCAAAATCGCAAGTCCTCCCTTTTACACCTGTGCCTTTTGGCTTTTCATCCACCGTTCAGCCTGATTTTATTCACGAAGTTCTATGAGCGATATCCCCATTCCGGATTCCACACCCTCCCCCTTGGAAGGCGACGCCCCCGGAACCATCCTCGTTACCTTTCCCCCCGACGACCCGACCCCTGCCCAAATCGGGCCTTACAAGATTCTGCAAAAATTGGGCGAGGGTGGCTGTGGCGTTGTTTACCTCGCCGAGCAACTTCACCCAGTCAAGCGCCGCGTCGCGCTGAAGGTAATTAAACTCGGGATGGATACCCGCCAGGTGGTAGCCCGCTTCGAGGCTGAACGCCAGGCGCTCGCCATGATGGACCATCCGCACATTGCCAAAGTGCTGGATGCCGGAGCGACTGATAAAGGCCAGCCTTACTTTGTCATGGAGCTCATCCGCGGCGTCAAGATCACCGAGTATTGCGACCACAACAAACTCAGCGCCACAGAGCGCTTGAATTTGTTCACCCAGGTCTGCTCCGCCATCCAACACGCCCACCAAAAGGGCATCATTCACCGCGATATCAAACCGTCGAATATCATGGTCACGCTCCATGACGGCGTCCCTCTCCCAAAAATAATAGACTTTGGTATCGCCAAAGCCACTCAGCAACAGCTCACCGACAAGACTCTCTTCACCGAGATCCATCAGTTTATTGGGACACCCGCCTACATGAGCCCTGAGCAGGCCGAGTTAAGTGGGTTGGACATAGATACCCGCAGCGATATCTACAGCCTCGGAGTGTTGCTCTACGAATTGCTCACTGGCCGAACACCTTTCGATCCAAAAGCGCTGGTCAAATCCGGCCTCGATGAACTCCGCCGCCAAATTCGCGAGGAGGAACCGCCAAGACCTTCCACTCGCGTAAGCACCCTCGCCGCAGCGGAACTGAGCGAAGTCTCAAAACTTCGCCACGTCCAGGGCTTGCAATTGGTTGGCCTTTTACGCGGGGATTTGGATTGGATCGTCATGAAGTGCCTGGAAAAGGACCGTACCCGGCGATACGAGACCGCCAATGGCCTCGCGTTGGACGTAAAGCGCTTCCTCGCCAATGAGCCCGTCTCGGCCCGCCCCCCAAACGCGGCTTATCAATTCCAAAAGTTCTATCGTCGGCACCGCTTTGGACTCGCTGCCGCAGGCGCGGTCGGTCTGGCCCTTCTGATCGGCTTCGGATTTTCAACCTGGTCTTACCTCCAGGAACGCAAGGCGCGCTCCCGGGCCGAAGCAGCCGAGCATCAGCAATCGATCTTGCGCGGGCAATCGGAGAACGCCCGTCAAAAGGCAGAGCAAGCCGAAGCGCGCGCTGTCGTGCAAAAACAGCTTGCCGAAAGCGAGCGAAAGAAGTCGCAGGAAAGCGAACTGCACGCCCATCGTCTCCTTTACGCTTCCGATATGAATTTGGTCCAGCAGGCACTCAAGGCCAATAACCTTGGTCGAGCCCGCCGCATTTTGGACCGGCATCGGCCAGTTCCCGTTGGCGATGCTGCTGATTCGAAAAGCACTGTTGCTCCTGCCGCATTGCAGGACTTGCGCGGTTGGGAATGGCGGTACCTTTGGAACCAAAGTCGAAGCGACGCGCTCTTCACCTTGACCAACCGATCCGCTCGAGGCATTTCGGCCAGTTTCTCGCACGATGGTTCGCAAGTTGCCATTGGTTTTGCCGATGGCTGGATTGGAGTTTGGAATGTGATCCAACGTCGCCTGGTCTTGACCATCCAAACCAATGAACCGACCGGTTTGGCCGTGTTCTCACCAGTCGCACCACTCCTTTTCACTTCCTCCGATCACGGATCTCTTCGCCTCCTGAATCTGGATAGTAAAGAGGAAAGAATCCTTTCTCCAGACACCCCGGTTTTTTATGTAACAAGCGTCACCTTTTCGCGGGATGGAACCCGTGTCGCTGCGCTCGGCAGCTTTTCCAATGACCAAAGCAGGCTTCGCGTTTGGGAAGTTAAAAGCGGGAAAGTCCTGCAAACAATTGATTTTCCTTTCCCGGGCAATCTTCATCTGGGGCGCGTGCGATTTTCCCCCGACGGCGAAGTCCTCTATTTGGGAGGCAGGGGAAGTTCTTTTGAGGCCCGAAAGCTATCGGATGGGAGCCAGATTTGGAGGGTGAAAGCAAGCAGCGACCTTGGCTTGACCGCCCTCGCGGTCTCGCCCGACGGGGCCTTTGTAGCCACTGCTCATGGTTATGCCGAAACTTTTATTCGTATTTGGTCCAGCGATGGAAAGCTGGTAACGACCTTGCCGGGCCACACCTCATGGATAGGCGAACTTAACTTCTCCACAGATGGAAAACGGCTCCTTTCAGCGGCCGCCGACCAGACCTTGCGCATCTGGGACACCAAACAGTGGAAGGAAACCCAGGTTCTTCGCGGACACAACGACGAGGTTCATGCTGGTGCATTTTCGCCAGACGGGCAACTGGTGGTCAGCGGCTCCAAAGACGGCTCCATTTTATTGTGGAGTGCTTCCGGAACAAAGGCTCGCAGCGATGGGTTTATTTTTCCCTCGGGAACAGAGTCCGTCCGTCCGCTTGCCGGCAGCCGCGTCGCCCTGTTGATGGCGAAAGGAATCAGCCCTTCGCTTTGGAACCTGGTAACCCGTCAACCCGTGCCTCTTTCTTTGCCAACAAACGGCGTTTACGGCTATGAATCCGACAACCTTCTGTTTCACCAGGATCTGCAGCGTTGGCTTACCATGTATAAGCTAAGCGATACGGAAGCGCGCGAAATTGGGAGAATTGATGTCGGCCAGGTAATGAACTCCGGAGCCTTCTGGGCTCCGACAGGGTTGCTCGCCTACGGAACAGGCACGAACAAAATTGAACTCGTCGGCCTGAATTCGCCGGATCGCAGGCGATCCTTTACTGCTGAGTCCGGTAACGTCGTCAGGCCCTGGAGATTCTTCGATGATGGACGGCATCTGGCGGCTGTGAACCAGGAAGCCGAAATCTCTCTTTGGAATATCGCCACTGGCCAATCAGTGTCTGGCCTGGATCACATCGTGATCCCCGCCGAACGTGCCATTTTGGACGGACATCACAAAACATTTGTTTTTGCTGGAATAAGACTGACCCGCGAGACCGATCTCTACTTTTGCGATTTTTCAAATCCTACAAATTCAATCCGTCGAATGCCAACCATCGCCTCTTTAACTTCCATAGCCATGTCACCCGACGGAACGCTCATTGCCGCAGGATCACTCTCGGGTAAAGCCGTCTTGTACGACGTGGCCACCGGGGAGCAAAAACAAGAGTTTCATGGCCATCTCAACAGTGTCTCGGGCCTTGCGTTCTCACCCGATGGTCTCAGGTTGGCGACAGGAGGTGGCGGGCTGGAGTCAGTGAAAATTTGGGACATTGGGACGGGCCAGGAGATGATCAATTTGGAAGGGGACGGTTCTCTGGTTAGCATGCTGAATTTTAGCGATGACGGAAGCACCCTCATTGGCGGCAGCCCGAATGGCAACCATCTCTGGCAGATGTGGAGAGTGCCTTCATGGTCCGAAATCACCCAGACGGAAAATGCCAGGTGAACTTACCAGTATTAATGTGAATTTCCAATGACAGATAATTTGGGTGGTGATGCGAAACAGGCATCCCTATGATGTTGTCATCATCCCGTTGGCTTTACTTTTTATGGATCGCGCTCGCTTTATCAGACCCTGGTTGAAATCTCTGTCTTTTCGCATTTCTTACGCCACCCTGGGCTGCTTCTTGCTTTGCTCTCTGTGCTCCGTCGCGAGCGCCCAGGATCCCACCTCACGCATTACCGCTTCCAAAAAAGTGGCCGTCGCCTTGCCTGCATTTACTTCCAATGCATTTTCGCCCGTCACCAATGAAGTCATCGTTTGGGTCGGGCAGGAAAATACCGTCATTGAACAGGAGAACGGATGGATCGAAGAGTCGCTGCTTCGCTCTCTTCAGAGCGTGGGTCATTCCGCCCGCGTTCGCTACATGGCATGGGAAGGCGATACCGTTTATCGCCAGAATCGAATGATGAACTGGGGGTCGTGGCAGGAAAATCTTTCAGCGGTGGATGCGACCACTGTCTTTGTCGAGTTTGGAGGGATGGAAGCTTTGCAGAAGGAAAGGTCTACTGCGGATTTTATCGACGCTTATGAAAAACTGCTGGACGAATTTGCCAAACAAACAAAGCGCATCGTGCTCATAACTCCCACTCCTTTTGAAAAACCTCAATCACCTCTCATACCAGATCACACTTCCGAAAATGCCCGCCTCAAAGAATGCGTCGCTGGATTGAAGCGCATGGCGGATCGCCGAAACTGCCTGCTGGTCGACCTGTTCACCCCTTTGAGCAATCGGCCAAAATCAGCCAGTACGCTCACCCGGGATGGAATCCATCTGACCTCGGAAGGATTGAAAGAACTTGCGCCACTTTTTCTGAAAGGCCTCGGCTTATCGTCGAAAGGCAAAACAGACGAAGCTACCCGCCTGCAGGTCATCAGGAAGAACCATATTTGGTTCGATATCTGGAGGCCTATGAATTGGGCATTCGCTTACGGCGATAGAACCACGCAGCCTTTCGCCCAACAAGCCGAAGGCCATCCCCCATTTGCCGAGGAACTGAAAAGGAACCTCCCTCTTCTCGAACACGCAGAGGCTTCCGTTCTTGCCTTGGTTGCCCATACTCCTTTACCAGTCCCTCTACCGGAAGAACCTCCTCGCGCCGATCCCGCTGCCAGCACGCCCGAAGAGGAAAAAAGCCGTTTCAAATTGCGAGCCGGCTTTTCCATTAACCTGTTTGCCGATGAAAAAATGGGTGTCGTTCGTCCCGTGCAAATAAGGTGGGATGAGCGTGGTCGCCTCTGGGTCGTCTGCGCTCCATCCTATCCTCAATTGCTCCCCGGCGAAAAAGCGAATGATTACATCCTCGTCCTGGAAGATACCAACGGTGACGGGGTCGCGGACAAAGTCACGCGCTTTGCCGAAGGCCTCAAGATGCCGATGGGCTTGGAATTCGGCCCAGACGGGGTTTTCGTTTGTGAAAGCACGAAACTCATTTATTTGCAGGATACCGATGGGGATGGAAAAGCAGACCAGCGCACGGTGATTTTCAGCGGTTTCGGCACTGGCGATTCGCATCAGGATATTAATTCCATTCGCTGGGGAGCAGATGGGCATCTTTGGTTTACCCAGGGCTACCATATTTGGTCCTATGTCGAAACACCGCATGGCATCGTGGAACTGAATCGAAGTGGCATCTGGCGGCTCAATCCCCGGACTTTAAAGCTGGAAAGTTTTCTCAACGAAAATGGAGCTGGACTAAACTGCTGGGGCGTGACCTTTGATGACTACGGCCAGCTATTTCACGCCAGCGGCGCTGACTTTGCCATCTGGCATTCCACTCCCGCCCTTGTGAATACCTTGCAACCTCTCAACCTCGGAAGCGGTTTCGCTATCTCCAAAGGAAAAAGCACCGAACCCGAATTCCTGGGCAGCAGCGCCTTGCCAGATGATTTGCATGGCGTTCTTTTGAAGAGCATTTTTTTCACCAGCGAAGTTGGCCTCTACCGCTTGAAAGCTAACGGCTCAGGATATCTAAGCGAAGATATCGGAGATTTGATTTCCAGCAGCAACCCCGAGTTCCGCCCCCTGGAAACCAGAATGGGTCCAGACGGAGCCATTTATATTTGCGACTGGCTGAACCCGGTGATCGGTCATTATCAGGCCAGTTATCGAGACCCAAGGCGCGATCATTCGCACGGACGAATTTGGAGAATGACAGCTAACGGTAAACAAAGCCTTGTTCGACCTCCATTGGAAACGATGAACATTTCCCAACTGCTCGACCAACTCCACTCTCCAGAGCGATGGAATCGGGACCAGGCAAAGTTTGTCCTGTATCGTAAACCAGCCGGAGCGGTCATTAGCGAAGTCGAAAAAAAGCTGAAAACCAGCAAACTCGAGGAATCCTTTTTGTACGAATTAAGCGGCATTCTCTTATCGCACGAAAAATCGAGCCCGGCAGTGATTGAAAAATTGCTCCAATCCCCCGACTTCCGGTGGCGCGCCTGGGGAACCCATTTGGCGGGACTCTGGTCCTCCAACCTTTCAGATCCCCTGTCGTATATCAGAAAAAGCATGACTGACACCAATGCCCGTGTACGCATGGAAGCAGTGGTCGCAGCCAGTCACGTGCCCAAAAGTGAAGCCGTCAAACTGGCAACCCTGGTGTTGGACCAATCGTCTGATCCTGAGATCGACTACGCCCTCACGCTGTGTATTCACGCGTTGGCCCCCTACTGGCGTCCTGATCTTGCTTCTGGAAAACTTGATTTTGGCGATCGCTTTGATGCATTGGCCCGTGTCGTTTCCACAATGGGTGATACCAACTTGGTGACCATGCTCCGCCACAAGTTAGAAAGCGGAAAAGTAACCGGGCCAGCCCGGGAAAAACTACTCTCGGTCATGGTCGAAAATGGCGGCATTCAAGAAATGATTTACGCCCAGCAGGAAGCCCCTCAATCGTCGTTGGTCCTCGACTCGCTCGTTAAATCCGCCGAAAGCCGAAAAAAGGAAACCTCCCCTGCCTTGCTTCAAGCCCTGTTCGTCACGTCCAGCCCGGCCAGCCGCGTGGCAGGAGCCCGAATCGCCGCCAGTTGGGGAGACTCCGCCGGGCAGCTGACAAAAATCGAATCAATGGTTACTAACACTGCTTCTACCGACGCCGAAAAGGAGTCAGGCGCATTTGCCCTGGCGAAGCTCAAACACAAGGCTGCCTGGAGCGAGATCCTGCCCCTCTCCACCCATCCCAGCCCCAAAGTGCAACTCGCCGCTTTGTCCGCCCTGGCCAGCATGGATCCGCAGGCCGCTGCCGTAGAATCTTCAAAAATCCTCGCGCGCTCCACCAGTCCCTCGCAGGCGGGAATAGCTATCTCCACCTTTTTAAATATAAATAATGGCTCATTATTATTATCGGTCGCTCTTCAAAAGCAATCCATATCACCGGAGTCGGCCACGGCCGCCTTGCAGTGGCTCAGCAACAATGGGCGCGACGACTTCCTTTTGGTCGATGTCTTGAGAAAAGCCGCCGGACTTGACTTTAACCACCTCGAATACAGTGAAAAGCTGGTCAGAGACTTGGTCGATGACGCACAAAAACTGGGCGATGCGAAAGCAGGCT
>JAQGOY010000181.1 GCA_028293375.1 Verrucomicrobiales bacterium
GACCTCGGACCACTCGCAGGACGCACGAACTACTCTAAACCCATTTTCATCATTGGTGGAGTGCGTAAGCTCATGAAGACTCATGTAAAAAATCGAGAATCCCATTTTGGCACAATCCTCCGCCTGAAACCAAAGTGAACAGCTCTGTTAATAATTTGTGAATACGGTGCATAAGTTTTTCAGTTCTGTGAAAACTGGGAGTAAGGTTCATTTGTCGTGCTTAAAAAACTCTATATGCTTTCTCCCCCATGATTGAATCGATCGATGACGGCTCACGCGGCTCTGCTCCCGACCTGAAGAAAAGTCGGCGCAAGAAAATGTCGCTGGCGGATCCAGCTCGCGTCGATCGTTTGCCTCCTCACTCCGTCGAGGCCGAACAGGGAGTGCTGGGTTGTGTTTTCCTCAGCCCTCATGAATGCATGGGCGAATGCGTCGAAAAGATGAAGGCGGGCGCGGATGTTTTTTATGATCTCCGCCATCGCACTTTATTTGAGCTCCTGGCCGAAATGTATGATCGCAAGGAAGCGATTGATCTGATCACCGTTTCACAGCGCCTGAAGGATCGTCAGCTTCTGGAAGGTGTCGGCGGTCTCGGCTATCTCGCTTCTTTGCCTGATGCGGTCCCTTCCGCAGCGAATCTGACCTATTACATTGAGATCGTGCGCCAGAAGTTTGTGCTGCGGAAGATGGTCGCGACCTGCACCGACGTTGTCGGCCGGGTCTATGAGCACGAAGGCGAGATCGATCAACTGCTCGACGAGGTGGAGCGGGATATCCTGCGGATCAGTGAATCGCGGATCGAGGGCGCGACGAAGGGGATGAAGGATCTCGTTCACAAGGCCATCAATACCATTGAGGAATACCATCAGCGGCAGGGGATGTTGACTGGGATTTCCACCGGGTTTGCCGATCTGGACAAAATGACTAGCGGCTTCCACGGGGGGGAAATGATCGTCATCGCGGCCCGTCCCTCCATGGGAAAGACTTCCCTCGCCATGAACATCGCCGAACACGTCGCCGTGGATCAGCGGCTCCCGGTGGGGGTATTTAGCCTGGAAATGAGCTCCGACTCTCTGGTGCTCCGTATGCTGTGCAGCCGCTCGCGGGTAAACCTCCGAAATATCCGCGATGGATTCCTGGCCGAGCGCGATTTCCCAAAATTGACCGGGGCGGCAGGCAAGCTGTCCAGCGCGCCATTATATATAGATGACACCGCTGGACTCTCCATTTTGCAGCTCCGGGCCAAGGCCCGGCGCATGGCTCAACAGCATGGCATCAAGCTCTTTGTCATTGACTACTTGCAGTTGCTCAATTCTACTTCGCGCAAAGCTGATAATCGCCAGCAGGAGATCGCGGATATCTCCAATGGCATCAAAGCTATCGCCAAGGAACTCGATGTTCCCGTGATTGTGCTGAGTCAGTTGAATCGTGAGCTGGAGAAGGATAAGAGCCGGAAACCTCGTTTGTCTGACTTGAGGGAATCTGGTTCGATCGAGCAGGATGCGGATCTTGTCGCTTTGCTCTACAAGCCGGGTGCGGCAGATGAAGAAGAAGCCGGGACGAATGCGTTGCCCCAGGAATCTGTGGCGGTAAATCTGTTGATCGCCAAGCAGCGTAACGGACCGACGGGGGATGTAAGTCTCACGTTCATGAAGTCTTTCACACGATTCGAAAGCGCGGCCAAAGTCAGTCCTGAAGATGTCCCGACGGACCATTAAGAATGAATGTGAAACTTCGCCCGGTGTGGCTGTTGTGCCTGCTCATGCTGGGCATGGCGTTTAATCTCAGTTCCCAAAATGCAGACCGTGAATCCATCAAGATAAATAAGATTATCTTGAAGCATACCGGCCCGCCCGCAGCCAGCGAGGCCCTCATCCGCGGCAATATCAAAGTCAAGGAAGGCGATAACTTTTCCCGGCCCGCTGTCGATGACGATATTCGTAATCTTTACGCCACCGGCTATTTCATCAACGTTCAGGTTGGCGAAAATCGCGGTCCCAATGGCACCGATCTCACTTACACCCTGCAGGGCAAACCGTTGCTGACCGATATCAAGTTCAGCGGCAACAAGAAATTCAATAACGCCAAGCTCCTCAAGGCCATCAAATCAAAGACGGGCCAGCCGCTCGATGAACAGAAACTCTTCCTCGATTCCCTCGAACTGGTGAAAAAGTACCAGAAGGTCGGTTACCAAAAGACCACCGTCGAACCGAAAGCGCGTATCGACGAAAGTACCGGCCGTGCCAGCGCCACTTTCGAAATCAAGGAAACCGGCAAAATTAAAATCAAGGACATCGTTTTCGACGGCGCCTCGGCTTTCACCCAAAAGAAATTGCGCAAACAGCTGAAGACCAAGAAGCGCTGGATGTTTTCCTGGCTCACAGGCAGCGGCGTCCTCAAGGAGGATGAGTTTGAAGATGACAAGCAAAAGCTCATCGAATTCTACCAGAACGAAGGCTACATTGATTTCGAAATTAAGGATGTGAGGTTCGATTACGAGACCGCAAACAAGCTCGTCATCCACATCGTGATTTCCGAAGGCACCGTCTATAAGGTCGGACAGGTCACTCTCAAAGGGAACCATCTCTTCACTACGGACGAAATCATGAATGGGTTCACCGATGAAGGCAAAAAGGTCAAAGTTGCAATGACCGTCGGCAAGAAGTTTACCCCCGTTGGTTTAAACAAGGACATTGAGGCCATTAAGGACTTTTACGGTTCAAAAGGTTATCTCGATATCCAGATGAACGGCAACAACAAGGTCAACGCCATCAAGAACGCCAACGTGCAGACTGGCACCATGGATTTGATTTACGAGATTGAAGAAGGCGAAAAAGTATTTGTCGAAAAAATCGAGATCAAGGGCAACAACAAGACCAAGGATAAAGTCCTGCGTCGCGAATTGGCCGTTTCCCCTGGCGAAGTCTATGACACCGTCCGCGTGAAGATCAGCAAAGAGCGCCTCGAAGGGCTCCAATATTTCGAGAAGGTCGAAACCCAGGCCGAAGAAACGGACGTCAAGAACCGCAAGAACCTCGTCATCGGCGTGGAAGAAAAGAACACTGGCAACTTCACCATCGGCGCTGGCATCAGCTCCGTGGATTCCGTGGTCGGTTTCGCTGAAGTCTCTCAGGGTAACTTTGATTTGTTCCATCCCCCCACCTTTACTGGCGCAGGCCAAAAATTCCGGCTTCGCACCTCCATCGGCACCGTCCAACAGGACTACCAGTTAACCTTCATCGAACCCTGGTTCCTCGGTCAGAAACTGGCATTGGGTGTGGATCTGTTCCATCGCGACCTCGGCTTCCTCAGCGATATCTATGACGAGCGTCATACCGGTGCGACCCTTAGCTTGACCAAGGCCTTGCTCGGTAACGAAAACATCATCGGCAAACTCAGCTATACGATTGAAAACGTCGGTATCAAGTTGACTGATGGTGCTTATGCGCCAGTCGTCAACAACGGCGTTCCCGCTTATTTCCCCGGCACCGTTTCGCCTGAGATTTATAGTGAGGTGGGTAGCCGCTGGGTTTCAAAAATCGGCACTTCGCTCGCCTATGATACCCGTAACAACACTACCCTTCCCAACCGGGGCCAACGCTCCGAATTCCTTACCGAATTTGCTGGTTTGGGTGGTGACAGCAAGTTTTACAAGCTGGAGGCGAAGAGTTCCTTCTATTTCCCCGGCTTCGGTGAAGGCCATGTTTTTGAAATCGGCGGCCGATCTGGCGTAGTGGATGTTTGGGGCGATGCCACCCGCGTACCGTTGTTTGACAGATGGTACCTCGGCGGACTTTATTCGTTGCGCGGCTACAAGTACCGTCACGTCGGTCCCAAAGATTACATCGGAGAGCCCATCGGCGGCGGCACCTACTGGTTCGGCACTGCGGAGTACAGCCTCCCGATTATCGAGAGACTCCGCTTTGCCATGTTTTACGATGTGGGTAATGTATACTCCGGCGCATATGATTATTCACACCTGAACAAGTACAACGATAACTGGGGTATTGGTTTGCGAATAAATCTCCCTATCGGTCCTCTGCGTTTGGATTATGGTATTCCCATTACTCACGACGAGAGTTCGGATGGCGGCGGCAAATTTAACTTCGGTGTCGGTTATCAACGCGACTTTTAACAGTTAGACAATATACATATGAGAAAAACGGTTTGGAAATGGATGGTAGCGGCGGTTTTGTTTGGAATGTTGAGCTTGTCAGCCCAGGCGCAAACCAAGGTCGGCATTGTCGATCTCCGCAAAATTTTTGATGGTTACTACAAAACCAAGCTGGCCGACGCCAATTTGAAAGAGTCCGCTGCCGACAAAGACAAACAGCTCAAGGAATTGACTGACTCTTTCAAAAAGGGCGAGGAAGAATGGAAAAAACTGGTGGAAAAAGCCAATGACCAGGCCGTTGCCTCCACCGAGCGTGAAAAAAGCAAAGCCGCAGCCGACAAAAAACTGCTCGAATTGCGCGAACTCGAACAGACCGTGAATCAATTCACCAGCACCGCCAAGACCCAGTTGACCGATCAGCGCGGGCGCATGCGCGACAAAATCCTCGTGGAGATTCAGGAAAAAATCGCTGCAAAAGCCAAGGCCGGAAGTTTTACCCTGATCCTGGACACAGCCTCGGAAACCCTGAATAAAACCCCCGTTATCCTCTACAATAACGGCGAGAATGACCTCACCGACGCAATTCTGACCCAGCTCAACGCCTCACAACCTGTAACGACACCGGCTCCGGTAGACAAAAAATAGCCCAGGTCCATTGAAGCGCGCTGGATCCTCAGCGCGAAACCGAAGGGCACGCGGTTGATGGCTGGACCACCGTTGAGTAGTGGAAGCGCAATTGCCTGATGTCTAAATATTTAGAAGAAGACCCGCTCCAAAAGGGCGGGTCTTTCTTTGTGTTCCATGGTGGGTTTTTGTATTATTAATTACTATTAATTCAATTTAGCGCGCAAGTAGGAAAAGTCCTTCAATCGCAAGCAGAACGCTCCAACAAAAGCCACTTCCACATTAGCTTTTCAGCCCATGTTTCGTTCCTTCGCAAGTATCTGGCGTGTTGCATTGATTCCACCCTGAAAATCATATATATGTGCAAAGAGTTGGGAACTATTGTTTGACAATTCTGACTCGTATCGCAGTAAGAGTAGTGATGGAATGTAGCGGTTTACAGCTTTAGAAAAGAACCGAATGGGAGTTGCTGGGATCCTTTTTCCCCCAACAGACAATGTTTAAGCATCGCCTGCCAAGGGCGTCGTATCACTTGGAACGAGGTATCTCTGAACGTGTCGGGAAGGCTGTTGTCTAAGTCGAAAGGTGCCTTTGTGATTTTGACATTGGCCGAACAGTCCGTTTTCTGGTTAAAGGTAATGATGAATATGACTAGTGCTGCCTGGAAATCAATTTGCGCTCTCGTGGCGATTGGATTTTTCGCCTTCCCTTCGCACGCTCAAACAAGAATGGCCGTCATCAATCTTCAGAAGGTTTATGATGGTTACTACAAGGTCAAAGAGGCCGGAGCCAACCTTCGCGAAGACGCTGCCGAGAAGGAAAAGGAATACAAGATCATGGCCACCAATCTGTTCAATGCTCAGATGGAATGGAAGAAGCTCACCGAGCGCGCCAATGACCAGGCCATTGCCCAGGCTGAACGAGCCAAAGCTAAAGTGGAGGCGGACAGCCGAGTGCCCAAGCTAAAGGAAGAGGATCAGACGGTGAAGGATTTCGTGCGCAACTCCGAAGGTCTTCTACGCGAAAAGATGGGTCGTATTCGGGAAAAGCTCTTGAAGGAAATTTATGATGTTGTCGCAGCCAAATCTCGAACCGGTGGCTATACCGTGGTGATGGATCTAGCCGCTCAGACTGCGAATCTCACACCAGTCATCCTCTTCAGCAGTGGTGAGAACGACATTACCGAGGTTGTGCTGGCTCAGATCAATGCCAGTGCTCCAGCCCCAGTTCCCGAGAAGGCTGCCAAGTGATTGCCGCATTCCAGGTTTCAAGGTAGTGGAGGATAACGGCTGGTTGTTAACTCTCTAATTTCGGGAAGGCGCCGGCGGGCCGAACGGTTGCGCGCTGGCCATGATGGTCTGGGGCCTCCGCGCGTCAAATTTTTGGAAGCCTGCTTTTTGTAATCCCTTTTGAAGTTCAGGGGCTTTCATCATGGTCTCCCACACTTTGCCGGTGAGATGGTTTTCGATCATCAACACAATGGGACCCTGGTCTATGCCGATGGTGATGGGCGACCACCAGTTGGCCTGCAGATTGAAGGAGTCAGCGAAGCCATAGGAAGTCCAGAGCTTTTCTTTGTAGCTGTCAAAGAGATGCCTGAGGGTTGGAATGCACACCTCCGGGGAAAATGGAATGGAACCTGCCACAGCTGTAGGTGCGATCGTGCCATCGTCAAATTCGGAATTGGGCGTGCCGCGGGCCATATAGGCGTAGAATCCTTTCACTCCGGGACCATCGCAGGCGGTGTTGCCCCACGATGTCTCGTTGTAGCCCTTGAAATGGCGCGGGTTCTCCACTGCGTATGCCCGTTGAGCCAGTGTCGCGCGACGGGAGTTTTCAAAATAGGTGATCTGTCGGGAGCGCATGTAATCGTCCGTGATGTTACGGAAGTCGATCCAGCATTGCGGATATTGATGGCCAAAAAGAGGAGCAAAATGGACGTAGCTAAAGCCGTAGCTGGTTTGCCATTCGTAACCCGCCGTCCATTGCTTCCAGGAATCAGGCGTCAAGCCTTCATTGGACGAACCCAGGCCGAACAGGTAGAGCATGGAGGCTTCATTGTAACCTACCCATCGGTAGGGTAGAAAACCCGTTTCTGGATTCCAGCCGTGCGTGAGCGTTGCTTTCCCGTTGCACATCCATTTCCAATCGACTCGTTTGAGGATCGCGTTGGCAGCGTGGCGGATTTCCACCTCTACCGGATTTGCGGAGTTAAAATACTCCCGGGCGTATATAATCCCTGAAAAAAGAAGGGCCGAATCAATCGAGGAAAGTTCTGATTTGCCCATGCGAACGCCAGATTGGAAATCGAGAAAGTGATAATACCAGCCGCGGTAACCGCTGGATCCGTTGTCCGCATCCGTCATAGGGGCATTGAGCAGTGTGTTGAGGGTCATCAGCGTGCGCGCCGCAGCGCTTTCACGATTGATCCAGGAATGATCAACGCCGACTCCAATGGCAGTGAGTCCAAAGCCAATGGCGGCTATGCTGGAACAGGAAGCGGCGGAATCGAAATCGCGGATCAAACCATTGGTGGGATTGGCTTCGAACCAGAAGTAATCGAACGAGGCATGCTGCACTTCATTGAGAAATTCGGCGTCCGACTTAAATTTAACCGGGGTCGCCTGGTGCGTTTTGGAAGGCGTCAGCCCGACACTTTTTTCGGTCGGCTGAACGTAATAATAATAATTGCTGCCGTTTCTGGCCTGGTGGTCCACCCACGCCGTGGCACGCAAAGGTTGCGAGGTCATTTTCTGAAAAGGGCCGTTCTCCTGGGCGCCACGAAAAATCAGAAACTCGGAGGAAGGTAATATCGCCTCGCCTGCCCAACGAAGCGCAACGACCCCGTCCAAAGGCCGTGCGGATAGTTCTATGGCGGAGCTGGCCATGCTTAGCGATCCTGCCAAAAGCAGGCAAAACAAAATCAGTAGTATGGATATATAGAAACGCACCTTATCTTTTTTTCAGCATGACTCGTACCGATCCCCTTTCTTACAACCTACGAAATTCCGTCGCCGGGGAAATAAACCACAGTATCCAGCTACGGCAAGGACTCAGGACGAGATACTTGCGTTTATTTTTAGTCGTCGCATCGGCCTCTGTCCCGTGTTAAGACACAGGCGAAAATTATAGAACAACCCGAGTTACCCCCGATGTCACTTATAATGGATAACGACAGGACGAGCCGGTGGGAGTTGATTTCCCGGCAGAAGGTTGTCCTGTTCCTGTGCGGGTTTCTTGGTTTCCTGCTTTTGATTTTTCGGAGTGAACCGGGTTTCGTATTCATGGTGGACCACGCCAATCTCCTTTTCCATGAGGCGGGCCACCCGATTTACGGTTTGCTCGGGCCGACTCTGGGCTTGTATGGAGGGACAATGGGCCAGTTAACTTTCCCGTTAATTCTGGCCATCTCGTTTTATCGGAAAGCGAATCCGATAGGATTTGCCGCAGCAGGCATTTGGTTCTTCGAAAACTGGCTGAACATTTCACGTTACATGGCGGATGCGCGCGCTCAGGCCTTGCCTTTAGTGGGTGGCGGTGAGCATGACTGGTTCAACATATTCGGCCGGTGGCATGTGCTCGGGCACGACTTCAGAATCGCTTCCTATGTGAAAACCACCGGATGGGTTGGGATGTTTGTGTTCGTCGCGTGGTTTTGCTGGGTGGCCTTTTCGCAGAGACACCTCAAACCGAACAATGAATCCCGATTCGAACTTCCCTGAACCGATTCTCTGGCAGTTTGAAGAGGTGCTCGATCTGCACACCTTCAAACCGTCAGAAGTCGGCGGTCTGGTGTCCGATTATCTGGACCACTCGAAGTCGAAAGGCTGGAGGACCGTGCGAATCATTCACGGCAAAGGCATTGGCAACCTGCGACGAACCGTGGAGTCGGTGTTGAGACGACACCAGGATGTAGAAAGCTTCCGCCTTGCGCCGACGGAATTAGGAGGGTGGGGCGCCACGCTGGTCCATCTGAAGGCCACAGAATATAAAGCTGCTTTCTGGCTGGTGCCCAGCGCTGATTACGAATCGATCCTTGCACCGCGGATACTGGAGCTGGCTGAACGATTTTCCTCGGTTCCTTTTTTACCGCATTTGACTCTTTGGAGCGGGGAGTGGAACCCGGGTCAAAATCAGGTTGCTTTGGAGAAGTTAAAGCGTTCCAGGCCGTTGCAGCTTTTCGTGGAGGGTTTCGATTCATCGGAGTTGTTCACCAGGACTTTTTTTATACGATTCCAAAAGCAGCCCGAGCTACTCGCCTTGTTTGAGCAGCTGAACACGGGAGGTGAAAAGACTACGGACGGGTTCGATCCCCATCTCTCGCTTTTGTACGCCGCTTTGACGGCGGATCAGCGAGCGGGGTTGTTGAAAGAGAAACCGGTGCCATTCCTGGCTTGTCTTTTTGAACGCCTGGCCTGGGTCAGGATCAGCCCCAAAATTTCGCAGCCATCCGATGTTTCTGACTTCAAAATCTGCCAATTAGCCCATTTTCAGGGATGATTGAGGCCCAAAAAGTTTTTTAAACTAATTTGAGGGTAGGACAGCGTAGGGGCTACCTGGGTTGCTAGAATCTCTCCATGATTAAACTTATATTTGGTCGTGGAAACAGAAATAAAATGAAACAGGCCGTGAAGTTTGGACAGGGTTTCCTGATCCTTCGGGAGAAGCATTTGTTCGAGCTCCGGGGAGGAAACAAGGCCGACCTCTGCATGGTCAAGGAATATATCTCTCTTTTCGAGCACGAGGCAGTGCTGGATATCTACCAGTAGCTTGAGTGCGAATATGCCGGGGCCTGGGATGGTTCGAAAAGGGATAAAGTTATCACTTTTCACTTCCCAGACCAGCAGGTAGCTTACAGCACTGATGGACAGGAAAGCCTTAAAGGTGTTGTTGGTGGAGGATAACGACGACGATATCGTTTTCCTTCGTCGGATACTGAATCATTCTGAACTGGCGCAATTCCAGCTCGAAACAGAGCACACTCTCAAGGGTGCCTTGTCGCGGGTCGAAGGAGAAAATTTTGATCTCCTGTTGCTGGACTTATCCCTGCCGGACAGCAAGGGACTGGACACCTTTTTCGCTGCTCAACAAAAAACCAAGGATTTACCGATCATTGTTCTGAGTGGCCTGGACGATGAAACGATCGCCATCAAAGCCGTGCATGCTGGCGCCCAGGATTACCTGGCTAAGGGCAAAGTGGATGGACAGTTGCTCAGCCGCGCCATTGTTTACGCCATTGAAAGAACTCAGTCCAGGTTGGCGCTCCTGGGAGCCGAAGAAAAATTTCGCAGTATTTTTGAAAACGCTGTGGAAGGTATTTTTCAAACCACCCCGGAGGGTCGGTATTTGAGCGCCAACCCGGCTCTGACCAAAATTTACGGTTACGATTCCACTTCCGAATTAATGGGCGGGCTGACCGACATCAGCCGCATGCTTTACGTCGAGCCTTACAAGAGGGCGGAGTTCATTCGGTTGATGCAGGAGCACGACGTGGTGACCGGTTTTGAATCGCGAGTCTATCGGAAGGATAGAAGCATCATCTGGATTTCAGAAAACGTCAGGTCGGTGCGCGACAAACATGGCAAACTTCTTTATTACGAAGGCACTGTAGAAAATATTACGGAACGCAAGTACGCGCAAGAGCGACTGCGCCATTCGGAGGAGCTTTACCATTCGCTCGTCGAAACACTTCCTCAGAATATATTCCGCAAAGACCTGAGCGAGCGGTTCACCTTTGCCAACAAGCGGTTCTGCGAAACCATGGGACGCACTCATGACGAGATCCTGGGTAGAACCGACTTCGACTTTTTCCCGGAGGAAATGGCCCGGAAATATCAGAAAGACGACAGGACCATCATGGAGCAGGGGAAATCGCTCGAGGTGATCGAAGAACACCGCCCTCCCGGGGGTGAAGTCATTTATGTCCAGACAGTAAAAACGCCCATTTATGCAGACGGCAAAATAATCGGGCTGCAGGGAATATTTTGGGACATCACCGAAAGAAAAAGGGCCGATGAGCGGGTGCGAAAAGCAAATGAAGAGTTGGCGAAAAGTCAGGAGGAGCTGCGCAAGAAAAACGAGACCATGGAAGCCGACTTAAAAATGGCTCATGAAATACAGCAGGCGATCCTCCCGCAGGCGTTCCCAGTTTTTCCGAAGGGCGTAAGTTCCAAAGAGAGCAAACTGCAGTTTTGCCATCGATATTTTCCAACCGGCGAGGTGGGCGGTGACTTTTTTAACGTTTCCGCATTGTCCGATTCGAAGGCTGGCATTTTTGTTTGTGACGTCATGGGACACGGAGTTCGCTCAGCCCTTGTTACCGCGTTGGTGCGCGGGTTGGTGGAAGAGCTTCGGTCAGTGGCTGAAGATCCGGGCAAAATGCTGAGCAGCATTAATCGTGATTTGCGGGCCATCTTGCAACAGACCGGCACTCCGCTCTTTACCACAGCATTTTACCTTT
The DNA here is from genome assembly GCA_028293375.1 of Verrucomicrobiales bacterium. Classification (GTDB taxonomy): domain Bacteria; phylum Verrucomicrobiota; class Verrucomicrobiia; order Limisphaerales; family JAQGOY01; genus JAQGOY01. The sequence continues at coordinate 11,199 of JAQGOY010000181.1, forward strand.
TGGCGGATGTCGAAGCGAAAAAGTATTATTACGCCAACGCTGGCCATCCCAAACCGTTTGTTTACCGAATGGAAACCGGTGAAGTTGTCGTCTTTTCCAACACCTCAGGCAAGCCGTGTCCAGCCCTGGGTTTATTTCCGGAGTCGATTTATTCGACCTCGGAGGCGGAGATGAAACCGGGCGATATCGTTTTGCTTTACACCGATGGACTCTATGAGGTCGAAGGAGCGGCAGAGGCTCAATTTTCGCCGGAGCTTCTAAAAGACGTCGTATCCAAACACGGTTCTGCCGGTTGTCCGGAGGTATTGGACCTTGTTCTTGGCGAGATACGTAATTTCTCGGTGGAGAAGAGCTTCAGCGATGATGTCTGTTTGATAGGGATGCAGGTTGGTGAAGTCTGAGGGTGTTTTTGGGGAATTCCTCTAATTGACCCGGTGTTGGAAAGACCCGAGGTTAAGTTATCGAACCAGTTTCGAGGAGGAATTATGAAATATAGACTTTTACTTTTGCCCTGTGCTCTTTTCGCTTTTAACGTTCATGCCCAAACAGCCAGCACGGTAGCAGGCAGTTCAGGCACTCCCAATACAGTGGCACCCGGCGGAGCAGCCTTTTCCACCGGCGTTCCCTCCACAGTGGCGCAACCGCTGAACAATGCCCCGACTGTTTTAAATAATGCCCCTACCACGCTGAATAACGCCCCGACGACGCTTAACAATGCTCCCACGTCGCTTAACAATGCGCCGAATACTTCAGGAGTTCCGGGGGCAGGTTCCCTTTTTCCGGCCGCGACGGCAAACCCTCCGGTGGCAACCCCCCCTAATATAAATCCTGCGTTGGCAAATCCAGGTGGGCTCCCTTCGGTCCAGAGCGTTACCAATCTCAACGGAGTCACCAATGGGTTGGGAGGGCTGGGTACTTTAACCAATAACGTCGCTGGATTGACCAATATCTTTGGTGGTTCCGGCGGGCTGTTTACCACCACCAACGGTGGATTTGTCGCCTTCAGCAACGGTGCTCCCTTCACCATCACCAATGGCGTCGTAATCGGCACTAATGGCATCATCATGAATCAAAACGCTGGAGCAGGTCTGGGGACCGTACCTAACGCTGGCTTTAACGGGAGTGCCAGTACGCCACAGGTCCAACCCTCGGCTCCATTCGTTCGCCCCGAGGTTGTCCAACCCAATCCGACTCCCAACGTTGCTCGTCCCCTTGGGACTCCACCTTTGCGTTAAATAGGAGGTTTTATGAAGATTCCGTTCTTAGTATGTTTGATTAGTATTGCAGTTGCATCTTTAACTAATGCCCAGACTGGCCAGCCAGTGGCTCCTGCAAGGCCTGCCAAAACCATCGCCCCAGCTTCGGTTCGGGCTCCGTTTAATCCTCGAATGGTTGCAGCCCCAGCTGTGAGCGGTCCATTGGTTCTTGCCCCGGCGCAAGCCCTGCCGGTGGTAACTCCGTCCACCGCCAATGGGGCTGCCGCTGCTACCACTTCGCCGACCATCCCGACCCCAGTTACAAGCACAACCACTGTTTCAGCCCAGCCATCAACGACCCCGCCGCCATTCTCAACCGTCGTTGCCGGCACCAACGCCATCCCCACTCGCAACGCGCTTACCCAGGCCTTGATCAATAATCGCGATCAGCTCAACGCAAACCTCGTCAGGCAGCGGGACGCTGTGAATGCAGCCTTGCTATCACGAAATTTTACCTTCACCAATTCCAGTTTGGGACTCGCAACCACCAATTCTCTTTTACGCCAGGATTTCAATACTGGAACTGGTATCTTTGTTCCCACCACGAGCACCCCTGGCACTAATCTTTTTGTTCCGACAGTTCAAACTTCCGCGTCCGTCGGAAGCCAGGTCCCGACCAATCCAACTTCGACATCCGTCGTTGTCACCAATGTGATTACTTCGACAAATCAATTGCCTGGATTTGGTCTTCGTTGAAAACAATACTCCTCAACAATTGATCCCTGAATAAGGTGCTGTTGAATGATCTTCTCCAGCACATCCGGGCTGCAGGAATGATACCAGACTTGTTCCGGATAAATCAGCGCGATAGGGCCCTGGGTACAAATGCGGAAACAATTGGCTTTGGTTCGGTAAACCAGGGCCTGGGGTTCAGAGAGTTTTAATTCCTTCAGCCGCCGCTTCAGGAAATTCCACGATTCGAGGCCTGCTTCTTTCGTGCAGCATTTTGCCTCTGTTTGATCCGCACAGATGAAGATGTGTCGTTTATAAGTGTCAAGGCCATAAACGGCCACCAGCGATTCAAGGTTTTCGCTCATAATCCTTTGTCAGACGGACTCCAGACAAGCCCTGGCCGATACTGTTTTGTGTCAGAAACCAGTTTTCCGTTTGGTATAACTTTTTGCATCAGTTGAATAAGACCTTCTGCGACCCCTTTCGGATCTTCCATGGGGCTTGAATGTCCACCATCCACTTCGGCCCAGGTTGCCCCACTTAATGATTCGAACAGCTTGCGTGCCTTATCCACCGGTATTACCTCGTCCTTCGAAGCATGAATAATGGATATAGGAATTCTGGCCTGCTGTAACCATTCTGTGCGGTCCGGGCGGGCGGCCATCGCTTCCAGGGCATTGATCAAACCTTCAGGATTTGCCGACTGGGCGCATTCTTTGGCGTAGGAATGGAACTGAATGGCCTCAGGAGAAAACAATTTGGGCAGTAGTTGTCCCAGAACGGTTTCCAGTTTGCCGGCACGAATGTTTGCTATTTGTTCCTGTCGTTTGGATACAGTTTCCGGTGTGTCGGATTTCGATTGGCTGTCAATCAGTGCAATTCCACGGACCCGGTCTGGATATTTTTGGGCAAAGGCGAGCGCGACATATCCCCCCATGGAGGTGCCTGCGAGGACTACGTCGTGTTCGCCTCGCACTTTGAGATAGCGAGCTAAATAGTCGACATAACCATCCATCGCAGAGATTCCTGGATCGATGGGCGATCCCGCAAAACCCGGAAGGTCGGGAGCCAAAACTTTGATCGCGGAAGGAAGAACCTTTTGCACAGCGGACCACATGCGGTGGTCGAGAGGAAATCCATGGATCAGAACAAGAGGTGCGATGTTCATAAGTCGAAGCTAGTCCTTTTTGTTACCTTTCGCACGCGAACTTTCTTCACGCAAGATCTCCGCCAGCCAGGTTTCTGCTTCGGTGGGATCGGGGTCAAACGGGTCGAGCATGGAGAGCGAGTGTTTCCCTTCCAAGCCTACGACTTCCCAATCGAGAAAATAGCTCGCAAGCTTTTTAGACCGAAATTGCTCCATGAGCCTGGAGCGGCTGTTGGCTCGTGAGTTGGAAGGAGGCGTGAGTATGGCCTTGCTTTGGGCTGCTCGTGAAACAATCCATTCCTCTCGCGTATTCTCGAGCGCGAGGCCCAGGTTTCGTTCCCGGTCGATGTGGTGAAATTCCAAGTCCTGGGACTTCATCCATTCACTGTTCCACTCAAGGTTTTCCTCGTTTTTGAAGGCTTCAAGTATAAATTTCTTGGTGATCCAATCAATCTTGCCGACCAATTCCTCCCGCTTGGTTGCCAGGCTGGCAAGGGTGGATTTCCACTCGTCGAGCAGGATATCGGTTTCGGCATCTCTCCCGGCAAATTCCTCACTCGCCTTCCTATGGTAAAGGCCGAGCAATTCGATGGCATCCACACTTTTTCCATTGGCGAGAAGAGTGATCCAGGGACCGTCCGGGTTATGGGAAAACTGCCGGTAGGTGAGCACTGCATCCGCAAGCCGTATGTCCGGCAGGGCGTTTGCCTCGAGTAAATCAAGGACCAGAGCGGTCGTGCCCACTTTGAGCAGCAGTGTTGTGGGAAGGACATTGCTGTCGCCATGGAGCAGGTGGAGGCGTCTGAATTTACGAGCGTCGCCAAGCGGTTCATCCCGGGTATTGATGATGGCGCGATTAAACTGAACCCATTCGAAAAGGTCGTTGTTAATGTAATCGGCGCGCTGGCTGATTTGAAAAATGTTGTCCCCGGAATTCTTATCCTGGCTTCGGCGCGCTTCCGGAGCCTGGACTGCCCCGACCCTTCCAGCACTGGTCATCAGGATGCGAATCGTCAGGAACGCCAGGAGCGAATGAACGTTCTCCTCTGTCAATGGGGCAGACCGGCGGAGGAGGTAGTTTTCATGGCAGCCAAACGTCGCGCCGGAATAGTGGTCCACATTATTCCTGATAAAACTCACTGTTTTTGACAGGTGCAGGTCGCGAACGGCCTGGCAGACCATGAGATCGCCCGCCCGGTCATACTTTAACACATCGAGGAGATCGACACATTCCGGGGTGCAATACTCCAGGTGCCCCATGTCCACGTAAGCCCGCCCCCCGTTGTAGAGGAAGCCACCGTTGCCGGCCGGTTCATCCCAATCCCGCTGGTGAACATCAATCAGGCCGAAGCGATCGTCTCGAAAAATGTAATCGCGGACACGCGGCACCGCGCCGGGAGTTCCAATGGCTTCGGAACTCAGACAACCGTATTCTGTTTCCAGTCCAACAATACGGTTCATTCGAATTCAGGGTTCGAGTCCTGCGTCGCGGAGGGTGAGGGGTCGATATTTCACCCGGGAGACAGTATGTCGATTCAGCAATGCCAGTTCGACCTGCTTATCTCCCATCAGCGTTCTCCAGTTCTTGGCTGGTTCCGGTCCCGGAGGGAACGTTTGTTTCTCCACCAGGAGAGCCCAGGCGGTCAAAAGATTCGTGGCGGCTTGTTGGATGCTGGAGTCGGCAGGAGTCGATTCAATCAGCCATTTTCTGGCCGGTTCTTCCGCTTCGCGACGACTGCCAGCCACGGACGCACCGCCTTTATGCAGATCAAAGGATCCATCGAAATGAACTCGAAAGAGCTGGTCCTCGCTGGCGGTCACACCCAGTTCCGCCAGTAACACTTCTGCCATCAGGGGAGCGGCATAAATCTGTTCAAATTGGTTCTTCAGAATCCCGCTGAGAGTGTAGGAAACCAGTCTGCGTAAACTGACGTCTTCGGGCGCACGGGTGAATGCTTCCAGATGAGTGGCATCTATCGCCGCCTGTCGGATTTTTTCAAGGTCGGCCGGATGCCCAAGCCCCGCCAGCGCATGGCGATCAAAGATTTCAAATACTTTGGAGTTACCAGACCCCACGCCGCACAAAAGGATGCCCGCCTCAATGCTCACCGCCAGGACAGGGGAGCCCGTAGACATCTGGTCCAGGACATACTCGCGTCGATTTTGGATCGCCTCCAGCCAACGATACGGTTCCTCGGTCATGCGACCTCCTTGGATTGGAGAAATTGGCGCTGCTGTTCGTCGCTCATGGTTTCCACACCGCGTTTGGTGAGCGTTTTAATCGTGGCAAACAGATGAGTCTCCGGGTTCACACCTCCAGTGGCACTGTCGAACTCAGAAGCCACCATGAGCAAGCGAAGCGCAAATTGCGTTGCTTCCGCCAGCGACATCTTGGACGGGACAGGACTGCCATACTTCTCCTGGTAACTGAGAATACTCCGGATGGTCGGAGATCCCGATCCCGAAGTGGCATTCCCCACTGCCTGGAATTGAGCCCCCAGGGGATCGTAAAAGAAGATCTGCGGCAGGTTGCTCGCATGATCCCACGTAATGAACAGAGGCACCACCACCCCTATTCCCTGCATGGTCATGGGAAGATTTTCGCGAAGCAACCGGGCTAGGGATCGCACCTTGGCGGGAAGACTCAGATTCTGAAGCTGGCTTCGGCGGTAATACTCAAAGGAAGTCTGGAGCACCCGGGCCATCTCAAAAGCGGTGGCGGGAACCCCCGCGATGGCCAGGAGCGAAGTGGAATCGATCTCGATGACCTTCTCCACCTTATCGGTGACGATGATATTGCCGGCGGTGGCCCTTCGATCGCCTGCCACCAGCACCCCATCGGCATAATGAAACGCAAAAACCGTGGTCGCCTGGGTTTGCACAGGAGACGAAGTCCCGTTCGTCAGCGAGGGACGAAGAGAGAGTTTATTTTCT
>JAQGOY010000202.1 GCA_028293375.1 Verrucomicrobiales bacterium
TGATTTGTTGGATTTGGACGATTTGCTTGGTGGATGAGAGAATAAAAGAAGCGAGGCATTCCCAGGGATCCTGCTTCAACAAGCGCAGACCGGGACACGATGCAACGGCGAGACGCATGGGTTCATCTTTGGGGAAAGAAGCGATTACGGCCTGCAGGTTGACATTGAGTTGAAGATATGCCTTCAGCCAGTCCCAGTCTTTGCGGGTGGCCCAGGTTTCTGCGGTAATACCATTCGATTCCTGTTTGAGGCGGACCCATTGGTGGTCGATGACCCCTTCCCAGAATTCGCCATTCAGCCGCCACCGAAAAGCCTGACCGGAGCCCAGAGTCTGGGCGAGGTCATAGGCTTGGATGGGAAAGAAATTTTTCTGGTATTTCATGATCGACGAAGTTGAAGCATTCCCAAAAGCGGACCTGCCTCAAGACCTGTCCTCTATCCACAACAGGAACAAGGGCGCCTTCCTTCACTTTTTCAAATTGATAAAACAAGGAAACGCGTGGCGGAGGCATTTCCGGAGGTTCGCTGCTGAAGATTTCCCAGGACCCGAGAAGCCACTGCTTGAACCAGCCGGGCTTGAGATCCGGGGCATCGACCAACTGCACATAGAGAGCATTCTCGCCTTTGCGCAGAGAGTAATCGGGCCAAAAATAAAACTGGTTTTCGGGATGAAGCGTTTTTCGAAAGTAAATAAACGGTTCAGGGACCGGATCGCCTTTGACGCGGGGAAAATTAAAAGCCAGCTGGCCGGTAATGCCGTAATGATCTCCAATGATAAACACGGGTTTCCCCTGTGCCATGAATTTGATGCGCTCGTCGGCGACAATCTTTGCGGTTTCCTTCCAACCATGAACCCGGCGAAGAGGATCGACATTAGCAGGGAGCTGGCGGTGAGTGATCTTACCGATAAGGCGGGTGTCATGGAGAAGAATGACGAGGGTTGCGCCGAAGGCCAAGCCAGTGAAAAAGAGCCGGCGAATGCAGGCGGAAACAGGTGTTTGCCCGAAGGAAAGGATCATCAGACAAAGAAGCGGAAGAACGGAGGGAGCGATCCAATTCGGAAGGACCCGGGAATGAAATGTAAAAATGGTGTAGCCCAGAAAGAGCGGAGCGCCCATGGCCAAAAAATAAGTCTGGAGGGAGGTTTTCTTGCGAGCGAAGAGATAAAAAGCAAGAGAGACAACGATGCCGCTGAAAAACACAGGGTTCAAAAGCACGAGTTCGCTACCTATAAAGGTGAGAAAAGGGAAGATGTGAAATTCCCAACCCTGACCAATTTTGCCATCGCTGCGGACGTGCTCGACGGTAATCCAATGATGGGCCGCGTTCCAAAAAATTACCGGAAGAAACATCAAACAATTGATTAAAAAGGCGAGATATGGACCTGGTTTTTTGAGATGAAAGCGATATTTCGGAATGGCAATGAGGAGAATTCCGAAGCTGACCCACTGGCCAATATTGGTGTATTTCGAAAGCGAACCAAACCCGGCCCAGATGCCAACCCAAATCCAGTTTGAGGGTCTGTAATCCGATTCGAGAGCCTTCCATCCCGCTAACATGGCGAGCGTCCAGAAGAGGACGGAGAGAGGATCGATGGTCATCAAGGTGGCACCTACGCCGAGCATGGGAAGCGCAGTGGTAATCAGGACCAAGAGGACGCCGACGCGTGCGGTCGAATAACGGGCGAAGAAGCGAATGACGGCGAGCGACAAAATGGCGGCAATAATTGGTGAGAAAAAGCGCACGCCGAACATGTTATCGCCCCAGAGATGAGTTCCCAGCCATTGGGTGCAGGCGATTAAAGGGGGCTTGCTGTAATAGGACCAATCGAGATGTTTCGACCAGAGCCACTGGTAGGCTTCGTCCTCGCTTAACTCTATTTTTCCCGAGGCGAGATAAACAATACGAGCAAGGAAAAGGAGAGCAACGAGGCCGTAACCGATTTGAGTCCATTGTTTATCGGATAACGGGATTCCTTTGCTGGCGTCCCCGGAACTGGCGGGAATTTGGAAAAGAGAAGGGAGTTTTTGGTACGCTGCAGGGAAATGCTTTGAAGCTATCTTTTGCCAGGAGAGATTTAATAAGAAAAGTCCACCACTGGAGTAGCCGCCTCCCAGAAGCCAGCCCGCCAGAATATCGCTCGGATAATGAACACCGTTATAGACTCGTGAGAAGCTGACGATCAAACCAAGAGGCAGGACAAAAACGAAGGCTTTGCGGTAATAAATGAAAGTTAACAAGCAGATGGCGGCCCAGTTGGCTGCGTGGGATGAAGGCATGCTGCCACTATCGCCTTTACCGATGAGTGGAACGATGTCCGGCAATACCAAAAACGGGCGGGGCCGGTCAGTCAACTGTTTGATGGTATTGCAAATGAAGGTATCTCCAAGACCGACTGCTAGAAAAACAAAGAGGACAAAAAGCCGGCCCCTAAGGCCACCGCGAATTAAAAGAATAGCGGCGCCGAGGAGAACGAGCGGGATGAAAAAGTTGTTATCACTGGCAAACGGCATGATCCTGTCGAAGGCCGGATTTTTCAGACCATGATGCACCGCCCGGAGGAGAGCGGTGTCAATGTTCAAATACCAGGGCATCGATTCAGGCGGTCAAACCGCAAATCCTGAGAGAGACAGCGGATTAATAGGTAATAAGAGAGCGGACAGGAAAACCCTTCAACTTATCGCGGCCATTGAGGAAGGAGAGTTCAATAAGGAAATTGATTTCGATGATTTCGGCTCCGACTTTTTGAAGGAGACTGGTGGCAGCCCCAGCAGTTCCGCCTGTGGCGAGCAGATCATCGATGAGGACGACCCTGCTTCCAGGACGGAGAGAATCGGTATGAATGGCCATGGTGTTGGAGCCATATTCCAAGTCGTAGGTTTCTTCGTGACAATCATAAGGCAACTTGCCTTTTTTGCGGACCGGGACGAAGCCGCACTGGAGTTTGAGAGCGGCGGCAGAAGCGAAAATAAAGCCGCGGGCGTCGATGCCAACGACGGCATCGATAGAGCCGGGTTGAATATTTCGGGTCAGGAGATCAATGGCGGCAGCGAACAATTCTGCATCAGCCAATAAAGGAGTAATGTCCTTGAACTGGATGCCGGGTTTGGGAAAGTCCGGCACATTGCGAATAGCTTTAGCCAACGAATCTGAAGTGATGGTCTGAGTCTGCATGCGGTTCAAAAAATAACCTGTGGGTTATTTTTGAACAGCTTCAAATTTCTCAATCATGCGCTTGAGCTTGGTGAGGGCAATGTTTTGAATTTGCCGAACCCTTTCGCGGGTAACGCCAAACTTCTGACCGACTTCCTCAAGCGTCTTTTCGGAGCCGCCATCCAGGCCGAAGCGATACTTCAAAATAGTGGCCTCACGGGCATCCAAAGTCTTGACCATGCGTTGGAGCATGCCGGTGACGGTTTTGTCCTCAAGCCGTTTATAGGGGCTCAGGGCATTATCGTCCTGAACGATCTCGGCGAAATTGTTGGAATCATCATCACTGATGGGTGCATCCAGTGAGGCCGGGCGGATGGCAGCCGTCCGCATCTGGGCGACACGGCTGGGATCCATGCCCATTTCTTCGCCGAGTTCTTCATCCGAAGGTTCGCGGCCAAAGAGCTCCTGCAATTTCATGGCGGTACGGCGCATTCGGGAGATCTTGTCAACGAGGTGGACGGGGAGGCGGATGGTTTTGGATTGGTTGGCCAAGGCCCGTTTGATGGATTGTTTGATCCACCAGGAGCCGTAGGTAGAAAGCTTGCCGCCTTTGGCGGGGTCGAAGCGTTCAACAGCTTTCATGAGGCCGATGTTGCCTTCGTTAATGAGATCAAGAAGCGGGAGTCCGTAATTTTCGTAGTCGTGAGCGATTTTGACGACCAGCCGGAGATTGGCTTTGATCATTAATTCGCGTGCGGCCTTGTCCCCTTTTTTGATTTTCTTAGCGAGATCAATTTCTTCCTGGATAGTAAGCAGCTTGGTTTGGCCAATTTCGCGGAGGTAAAGTTTCATGGCGGTGTCGCCATCGTAAGCAGGTCGAGCATCAGGTTGTGGATCGGCGCGGCGTGGGCGGGCGGGTTCGCTATGCACGCTGGCGAGGAGAGGCTGGTGGACGAGCTGGGAAGGTTCGAGGGGAGGACGCTTGGCTTTTTGGAGGTGGAGCGCGGCGATCACCCAAGGGCTCGATTTGTAAGCCGGAGATGGGGGACCGGGCATGCGGACGCTTGTTTTCTGGTGTTTGTTGCTATGCCCCTTGTGAACGTTCCGAGAAGTCGGCGTCTTCTTCGGCTGATTTCGCACAACCATAATTTTTCGTGTGCTACCAGCTTCTGCCGCGAGAAAAAATGCGGCAAGAAAATTGGAGACAGGGAGATGTTGGTTCTTACGCCGGTGAAACTAGTAAGAGGTCATGGGGACGAACATGAGCCCATGTCGGAACAGTAGAGGACCTTACTTGCAAGGGGTTCTGCTCAATGGCTTTGAAGCGAAAAGCATGATCGGCGACGAGTTGGTATTCCTCCACTTCACCGAGGTAATTCGACTTTTCGATATGGGCCTGGAAAGAGTTAAAGGGAGCGTGATTTTCTTCAAGTTGAACGGACTCAGGACGAAAGCCGAGCAGAACATTGGAGTTCAGGGCCAGAGCAGATAGATTTTTGGCTTCGAACTGGCCGACTTTTGTTTCGACCCGAACCAAATCGTCCTGGCGACCGATGATTTTTCCTTCGATCCAATTGCACTCGCCGATGAAGTCAGCAACGAACTTGTTGTCTGGAGAACGGTAGATCTGGCGGGGGTCGCCAATCTGTTCAATGACGCCGTCCTTGAGAATGGCCATGCGATCAGCCAGGGAGAGCGCCTCTTTCTGGTCGTGCGTGACGTAAACGGTAGTGATGCGGGTTTCAGAATGGATGCGGCGAATTTCATCGCGCATTTCGAGTCGCAGCTTTGCGTCCAAATTGGAGAGAGGTTCATCCAAAAGAAGGACATCCGGTTTGATGACAAGAGCCCTGGCGAGAGCAATGCGCTGTTGCTGGCCACCAGATAACTGGTTGGGGGTGCGAGCGGAGTATTGTTCCATACGCACTGTGCGGAGCGCCTCGGCGACCTGGTCTTTTTGGCTGTCACCCTTAATGCCGCGAACGTCGAGACCGTAGGCGACGTTCTCTGCGACGGTCATGTGGGGCCAAAGCGCATAATTCTGAAAGACCATGCCGGTGTTTCGCAAGTGAGGGGGGATGGAAGCGACGTTACGTTCTCCAAAAAACAAATCTCCTTCATCCGGCTGATAGAAGCCAGCGATGGTGCGCAGGAGAGTGGTTTTGCCGCATCCGGAGGGGCCCAGGAGAAAGAACAACTCCCGGTCATGAATGATGAGCGATATGGATTTCAGGGCGACCGTAGCACCAAAACGTTTGGTCAGTTTGCTGATCTTAATTTCCATGATTCAACGAGTTAGGACCGGTTCAGCCGCAATGCGATGGTATTTTTCCTGGGCAAAGGCTTGCCATTCAACGCGTTTCTTATTGCGGATTTCAGGTTTTTTCCATCCCCCAGAAGCGAGGGCGAGTGCTTCTGAAGCGGAAATGGGAGGAAGAGCGAGTTCCGGCAGCCGGGATTCGGCCTGCCCGTTTCGGATCAATTTTTTCCATGCCTTGACGAGCTCGGGATGGGTATCGACCACCATGGCTCCAATCAAAGCTGCCACCACTTCACGACGAACCCCTGCTAATGGAGAATCGTATTTAAAGTTACTTTTCAGTTCAAACGGGGAGAACTCGATATTGCTTATGCCTTTGAATTTTTTGTAAAAATCAGGCCGAATGGACATTCGTTCCATAGAATTCTTTTCCGGGCCTCCGGGATAACCTTTCGGAAGAAACCAAAGCTTTTGCCCATCCTCGGAAAGAACAAATTCCATAAAATGCCCGGCAAGGAGTCGATTGGGTGCACCTTTGAGGATGGCAATGCCATCGGCATTAATAGCTGTGAAATCCTGAGGGAGAACGAAGGTCATGTTGGAAGGGCCAGCGACGGCGATCTGGGTGAAAGCGTAAAAATCAATGGCGAGGGCATAAGCGGTTTCACCGAGCGAAACGTCCTTGGCAGTTTGACTGGAATAGCGATCGAAGCGATTGGCGTTGCCGCCGATGGAGGTAATGATTTTCCAGCCTTTTTCCCATCCATAGGCCTGAAGAATGACTTCAAACATGGTGTTCATGGTGCCGCTGTTGCGGGGGTCGCCAGCGCCGACCCATCCCTGGAGTTTGGGGTCTCCCAATTCTGGCCACGTTTTAACGAAGGGAAGGTGCATTTTCCGTTGTACCAGGGTGCTTTGTAAAATTCCGAAACTGGAAATGGCAGCGCCATACCAATCGCCATCTCGATCATAGACTTCCATGCCATTTACCTCCTGGGGAATGCCCGAAAGAACGTAAGCCGGTGCGAGGTATTTTTCGGTAAGACCTTTCCCCTTGAGGAGCAGATAAGGTTCCGGTCCGCCACCGAAAAAAACATCGATATTGATGCCATCGTGCTTGGAGGAGAACTCGGACATGACGAATTTGAGATCATCGGTAGTGCCGCCCAAATCACGCCAATCGACTTCTGCGGGGGAGCCGTAATGAACTTCATGCCAGGACTGAAATCTTTTGCCGAATTCAACTCGAATAGCCTCGGTATGTGGAGAGAGGACAACCACCTTCGGGACAGGTTGAGCGATAACGTTAGCGACGATGAAAAGGAAAAGCAGAAATACAATTGGAGTAGTGGCGTTACGGCTCGTCGACACGAAGGTAAAACGTATCGAATAAGGGAAAAGGAGCAAAGAGGATTCGTGGAGGGAGCTTATGAGGAGTTTGCGCGACGACAACAATTGAGACCCTTTACCGGAAAGGGACCCTGAATGGATGGGCAAGTGAGTGCTTTATCAGGAGGGGGGTCAGGGAAACCCTTTGGGACATTATTCAGGTTACCTCCTCATTTCGGAGATTCAGCGGGAGGCTTAGGTTTTGGCAGGTAAATAAATAAAAACGCTGTCTTCCAGGTTTCAAGCCAGAAGCAGCAAAGAAAGGACATATGTTACATTACTCATTGTTGTTTCTGGTGGTAGCGCTGGTTGCGGGGTTGCTTGGTTTCTGGGGCATAGCTGGAGCAGCTGCCGGTGTTGCGAAGATTCTGTTCTTCGTGTTCCTGGCGATATTCCTGATCTCCCTTCTTTTCGGCCGCCGACGGGTGTAGGTCGAGAATTCGAAAGCTTAGAAAAAACGCGCGCGTCTTCACGACGCGCTTTTTTTTCGGATTGTTCGTTGAATTCCCATTTTTTACTTTGTTATCCGGTAGGACGGCAATTTAACATGGGCGCGGTCAATCGAGACCATCGAACAAAAAGCTGTGAAACGTGTCCTGATCATATCGCCCCACTTTCCGCCGATAAATGCTCCCGACCATCAACGGGTGAGAATGGCGCTTCCCTATTTTGAGGAATTTGGATGGGAAGCCACGGTGATCGCCACGGCACCGGAATTCGTGGAAGGAACGCTGGATCCGTTGTTGAAGCAATCGCTCGATGCGAAAACCAGGATTTTTTGGGAACCGGCTTTGCCGACGAAATGGACGCGTAAAATCGGATTGGGAAATCTGGGACTGCGATGCATTCCTTATGTGCATCGCCGGGCGAAAGAATTGCTAACGGAAGAAAAATTTGACGTGGTTTTTTTCAGTACCACGATGTTCGCGGTGATGGCGCTGGGCCCGGCGTGGAAACGAAACTTTGGAATTCCTTATGTATTGGATTTTCAAGATCCGTGGGTGATGCCTTATTATGATACTGCGCCGGGAGTCTCGCCGCCTGGGGGACGGTTTAAACATGCAATCACTCAGACCATAGCGAAAAATTTAGAGCCGATGAGCGTGAAGGGAGCTTCACAAATCATGTCCGTTTCACCCGCTTATCCCGAAGCATTTTGCGCACGCTACCCGGAATTGAAGCCGGAAGTGTTTACGGTGCTGCCTTTTGGAGCCTCGGGGGCAGACTATACCTTCGTGCGCGAGAACAAGGTGGAGCAATCGGAATTCGATCCAACCGATGGAAAAGAGCATTGGGTTTATGTGGGGCGTGGCGGGCCTGACATGAAATTTTGCCTGACGGCATTCTTTATGGCTCTCGCTAAAGAGATCGAGCTGAAGCCGGAGCTTCGAGAAAAGCTGCGCTTCCATTTTATTGGAACGAGTTATGCCAAAGCGGGCAGTGGAGAAAAGAGCATTGAACCGATTGCTAAAAGTTTTGGGTTAGACGACATAGTGATGGAAAAAACGGATCGCATTCCTTATTTCGAGGCCATCAGTTGCATGCAAAACGCGCATGCTCTGTTTGTGCCAGGATCCGATGACCCGGGCTACACCGCTTCTAAAATATATCCGACGATAATGGCCGGAAAACCGATATTGTCTATTTTTCATGAGAGTAGCACCGTGAACATGGTGATGAAGGAGACAGGGGCGGGCCTGGCGATTTCCTTCAAGTCCAGTGATGGCGTGAGAGATCTGGCGCAAAAGATTGCGAAATCGAAGTGGCGAGAAACTTTGCTCCAACGTCCCCAGGGTCCAGACCTTGGCCCGTTGGAGTCCTATACCGCCCGCGCCATGACCCAAAAAATTTGCATAATCCTGAATCAATGTCCCAAGGCGCGTAGGGCTTAAGCGACGGATCGCCAAGGTTACATCGGCGAAAAGCGATTTCTCATTTAATTTGGTCTTGTTTCTGGAGTAGAGCCCTCCTATTAGAACAGGGTGAAAAAGATTACCTTAATTTCTTTTTTAATCCTGTTTTTGAAAGCCGCATGTTCACTTCAGGCCGACTATCTTTGGAATGCCCATAATCCAACCCCTCCAGTAGGTCGAATTTATCGATTGATAACAGGAGCTGATGGTCGAATGGCTGGCCCTTATCAATTGCTGTCCGGGCTGGCAGTAACCGATGATGGGGTGAACTGGCGCTGGGAACGAACCTCGCTGCCATATGTGGCGATTAATGATGGCATTTATGTAAATGGGGCCTGGTATTTCTGCTCTCGCAGACAGGACGCCCCTACGAATACGGTGATTCAGAAATCCACCGATCTGAAAAATTGGACGTCCGCTGTTGTTCCATCAAGATTCACATTAAAAAGCATGACTTATGGCAACGGTAAATTTTGGCTGGTGGGAGGCCCGACCTTTACGGCAACCGCCGAAACATACTCATCGACAGATGGAACCACATGGACTCTGGTTGCAGGCAGCAACATCACCTTTGATCCGAAATCAGTAGCCTACGACCCTGTAGGGGGCGTTCTGGTGGCAGCGGGCACCGATATCAGCAACGTGGGAAAACTGGCCACCAGTCCGAATGGAGTGACGTGGACTATCCGCGCCTCCACGCCGAGCTTTGACTTAAACTACGTCCGAGCGGCTAATAATATCGTTATTGCCTGCGGCGGGACGACCAACATGTTCCGTTCGGTCAATGGGACGACGTGGACATCCATCAACGTTACACCGGGAGCAACCGGTTACGCTCAACTTACTTCCAGCAATGGCACATGGGTGGCGATTAATTACAGCGGCGGAGTGATTAAGTCTGTGGATAATGGGGTTACCTGGTCGGGGGCCGCTGCGACGGGATGGGGAACAACCTATGGTTTGCAGGCAATCGCCTTTCGTTCGCAGGACAACACATTTTACTCTTCCGGCAGTTATGGTTTGGTGGCGGCCACTACGAATCTGGCCAACGCCTGGCCGGCCCGCACCAAAGGGACAATGAACGACTTTAACAGCGTGGATCAGGGGAACGGTAGAATTGTAGCAGCCGGATATGGAGCCATTTATTCGAGCGCCAATGGAACCAACTGGATCGACGTGACACCCCCCAATTCCTCCACGATCAACTATCAAAACGTTCGCTACATAAACGGTGGCTTTTATGTGTATGCAGGAACCCGAGTAGCCTATTCCCCCAATGGGGTGACCTTTCAGCAGTATAATGCCGGGACGATTAACGATGGTCTTTATAACGGCACGAAATTCCTCGCATGGCGAGGGGGGTTCACCAATTTTTACACCTCGGCCAACGGAACAAATTACACCGTGGACACCACCCTTATCCTTCCAAACATCGGAACCCCATGGATGCAAAAATTTGGCTCTCTCTATGTCATGGTGGATGCGAACCTCTTCGGCTCAACGACGTTTTATTCGTCTACAGATCTCAAGAATTGGACCACCAACAAGGTCACCTGGAATTCCGGGCAATTTACCAAACCGCGAATTTTCCAGGTGAATGGAAAATATATTCTTCCCCGTGATTTTGGCACCTTCGCCTCCAATGATGGGGTTACCTGGACAAATTTGGATATCAACGTAAATGCAGCCACCGGTCCCTTCTTCCTTAATGGAAATAGGATTTATGGTGTGATGGCACCCAATCAGGCCAATGGGGGGCTTCTGGCTGGAAGCGACGATGGAATTACTTGGACACCCGTTTCCGGATACTTGGATAGGCCTCCCGGTTTGGCTCTCGACTCGCTGTATAATGGCGCGACAGTGGTGCAAGTCTCGAGCTCTGGAGCGATCACAAGCCTCACGATGCCACTTTCCCCGGGAACGCCTTCCACTCCCTCATTCACTTCATGGAAATCCAGCTACACCTTCCCTTCGGGACAAAACGGTGCCGACAATGATCCAGATGGCGATAAACTCAAAAATATCGTTGAATTCGCATTTGGCAGCAGTCCGGTTGATGGGAGTTCAGGTAACTTACCTGCGGCTGCCTCGGTCGATGTGAACGGTGTAAAATACCCTGCGGTAACTTATGTCCGTAGCAAAAACACGTCAGGAGTGAGCATCCTGGTGGTTGCGTGTTCGGACATTTCATTCGCGTCCACCCTGGCTGTGACAGAAGTCAGCCCGGCGCAGGATTTAGGAAATGGTACCGAGCGCGTGACCGTTCGAACCACAGCGGCTCCCAATGCATCAGACCAAGTTTTCTTCAGAATATCCGTCTCTGGTCAATAATTACGAATTAAAATACCTGCCTTGCAGTTTTGGAATTACTCAGGGATAACTCTTCCCCATGCTTTCCAAGGTTTGTTCAGCAGCGGTCAATGGAATTGAGGCCTATCCCGTCGAGGTGGAGGTGGACTCGGGATTTGGAGATACGAATATTGTCATTGTGGGGCTGCCGGATGCGGCGGTGAAAGAGTCCAAAGATCGAGTTACCACCGCACTGTCCAACTCGGGGTTTCGTTTTCCGATGGGGCGCACGACGATCAACCTGGCTCCGGCGGATGTTAAAAAAGAAGGTCCGAGTTTCGATCTGCCGATCGCGCTGGGGATGATTGCGGCTAGCGAACAAATGAAGAGCGACCAGTTGGAAAATTTCGTGACTGTCGGAGAATTGGCTTTAAATGGAGCGGTGCGATCGGTTCGCGGTGTTTTGCCGATCGCGTTGCAGGCGAGGGCGGACGGAAAGTCAGGGCTCCTGGTGCCGACCGATAATGCGGCGGAGGCAGCGGTGGTCAAGGATCTGACGGTGATTCCGGTGGCAAACCTTCGAGAGGCCACATCGTTCCTGGAAGGAACAATCAAGATCAACCCGACCCGGGTAGATTTCGATAAGATTTTGGAAGCCAGCTATGACGATGAGCTGGATTTTTCGGAAGTAAAAGGGCAGGAATCGGTGAAGCGAGCCATGGAGATTGCGGCTGCGGGGGGGCATAATATTTTATTGATTGGGCCGCCCGGAACGGGGAAGTCGATGCTGGCCAAAAGATTGACCACGATTCTTCCACCACTGACATTGGAAGAAGCATTAGAAACAACAAAGATTCATAGTATTGTTGGCCTGCTGAAACCAGGACAGGCACTCGTGACGAGAAGGCCGTTTCGGACGCCGCATCACACGGCTTCAGACGTGGGATTGCTTGGAGGGAACATGAATCCGACGCCCGGGGAGATTTCATTGGCGCATCACGGTGTGCTTTTCCTGGACGAATTGCCGGAATTCAAAAGAAGCGTTTTGGAGACGATGCGGCAGCCGCTGGAAGAAGGAAAAGTGACGATATCGAGGGCGGCAGGGACCTTTACATTTCCATCCGAATTCATGCTGGTGGCGGCGATGAATCCGACGCCTGATGGGAAAATGCCTGCGGAGTCGAGAAGTTCCCCCCATGAGATCCAAAAGTACCTGGGAAGAATTTCGGGGCCGTTACTGGACCGAATCGACCTGCATATAGAAGTGCCTCAAGTGAGGTTTCAGGATCTTTCCAAGCAAGCCTCGGGAGAATCTTCGGCAGCGATTCGAGAACGGGTCATTGCGGCCCGGCAACGTCAGCAGCGACGGTTTGCGGCGAAGAAAGGGAAGATCAGTTGCAACGCGAGGATGGGATCGAGAGAAATAAAGGCTTATTGTGGGGTGGATGCTGCAACGCTGGAATTAATGAGCTATGCGATGTCCGACATGAATTTGAGTGCGCGGGCATATGATCGGGTATTAAAAGTGGCACGAACCATTGCGGACCTGGCGGGAGCAGAAACGATACAGGCGGATCACGTTTCAGAGGCGATTCAATACCGGAGTCTGGACAGGCAGCTTTGGACTTGATCTACGGAAGTATAACGAAATCAAGGGGTTAATTAGAAAGTCCTCCGGAGGCATCCCGGGAGAAAACGAATCGTTCGCCCCGGGTAGCCGCTGCCAGTTGCTTTCGCGCTGTTTGGGAGCTTGGTGATGAGAGACAGATGCGGGTAAAAATTTCTTTTAAAAAACAGCTTTTCCGATTGACGAAAAAAACCGATATCAATAAGGTTTACGAACCATAGAGGCTTTACCTCGGTTCCTCCACGCCCAGTGATAACCGTGCATGTTTGTCATTGGGCGTCTCTTTTTTGTCCGAGTTTCCAGCCTTTTTTTCCCAATAGAATCAGCAAGGCAGGGAGAAAGGTAAGGCTGGCGATCAGGCAAGTGGCAATACCAACGGACATGACAAAGCCGAGGCTGGCGATGCCCTGGTGCTTGGCAAGCATGAGGCTGCCAAACCCGGCAACGGTGGTTAAACCAGAAACGAGGACGGCTTTCCCGGTGCTTTTGGCCAACATCTCTGGGTTTTGTTCTTCCTTATAGCGATTGAGAATGTGGATGCCATTGGTGACGCCGATGCCGATAACCAGAGGGAGAGTCATGATGTTGGCGGGGTTAAAGGGAATATCCGCAAGTCCCATGAGACCGAGCATCCAAATAGTGCCGATGAGGACTGGCAAAAGGGCCAGGAGAACGCAAACGAAGGATCGGAAATGGATGAGCACCATGAGCGCGATGGCGATGAGCGCGTATTTGGCAGCCTGAAGATAACTCTTTACGAGAAGGCCGGTGTATTCAAGCAACTGGACGGGAGTGCCAGTGACATTACTATCCACGGTGCGCAGCTCTTTGATGAACTCGGCCTGGTTATCCCGCTGCCAAATGTCCTTTTTCGGATAGACCTGAAGCAAGTAATGGTTGTGGACGCCAATGAAACGGTTTCGCAGGGCAGGAGGGAGGTCCGAGATTGAAAGAGGCGCTGAGGAATCCTGTTCAGCAAGGGTGGTGAAAGTTTGGTGAATGTCGGAGAAAAGGGCGTTTTGGAATTGCTCAAGCCTTGCGGGGATTTCAGATTGAGGCAACAAGGCTTGTTTTCGAAATTCGCCAATCGTTTCTTTTAGCGATGCCAGCTGTTGAGAAAGTTTGGGTTCACTTTTCACCGTTTCATCGATGGCAAGACCGAGATAACCCTGGAGAGCCCAGAGGGTTCGGCTGAGATCCAGGAGATTGATCGGGGACTTGTCCAGAGAAGCGAAATGCACCGAGGCCACCCCCTCTTTGATCTGCCTAACGAGTTGGAGCTTATTGGTCTGGTTTTCAGCGAGGTAAAGGCTCATGGACTCCACGCTGCCGACAGAGGGAAGCTGCTTGAGCCTGGCGGTTAGATCCTGGGCCTGGTCGAGATTGGTGGCGATAACGGCGGCAAAAAGAACGGACTTGGAGCCGGAGTTTACCAGTTTTTGTTCGAAGACAACTGCGGGCAACCCTTTGCTCTGCATGTTGAGGAGGTTGTAATCGAAATAGACCTTTCGGAACTGGAGCCCGCAGACAACGGAAATGCAGATGGTAACGAGCATGACTGTACGCGGGCGATCGAGCCAGAGCCGCTCGATACTGGCTCTCTTTACAGGGTCGGGGCCTTTTTGATGATCGAGGCTATTTTGGTTGCCCTTGAGGAGCATGGCCGGAAGCATGGTCATCATGGGAATGAGACAGAGGAGCATGCCGCCGCCACAAATAATTCCCATTTCCTGGATGCCTTTGAAATCGGTGATACCCATGGCGAGGAAAGCCCCGGCAGTGGTTAGAGCGCCGGTAAAAATTCCCTGGCCGGTGTAGACGAGAGCTTTTTCCATGGCTTCGACTTCAGTTTTACCAATGCGCAGTTCTTCTTCGTAGCGGCTGATGAGATGGACTCCAAAATCAATAGCCAGTCCGATCAGGATGGGGACAAAAGTGATGGTGAGAAGATTAAGGTGGCCGATGGCAGCGGTAGTGAAAGCCATGGTATAACCGAGGCCGACGATGAGGCAGAGAGTGGCCTTGAGAGGGCGACCGGTTTCCTTGTAGCCAAAAATAAATATAAGGGCGCAAATGACCAAAGAAACAATACTGGCGATGGTCGAGTCATGCTGAGACTGGCCCATTTCATCAAATTCCAGGACGGGTTCGCCGGTGATGCCGACGTTGATGCCGGTGATTTCAAATTGGGTTTCACGAACGAGTTGCCGCATGCGTAGAACAGCGTCCTCGTTTAATTTATCAGTGAGAGCGCGGCAGGTAACGAGGTAGAGGCGGCCATTGGCAAAGGTGATGTACATCTCCTTTTCCACGTCTTCGCCGGAGCCAAAGAGGGCGGTCAGGCCTGGGGAGGGGGCGTTGCCCGGGTGGCGCATGGCCTCGGTGCCCTGTTTGATGATTCGCTCCAAAGCAGGGAGGGCCTTGATCATCGATTCGTTGGCTTCATTTGCCTCACGACTGGCTGTGCCGAATTGCTTGTTTACCAGTTCGAAAAGGGAGGTGAGGTTGGTGGCGAAAGTGAATTGTTTTATGAACGGTTTGTAATCGTTCAAGGTTTGCTGGAGTTCCTTGAGGCTGTCCTCCGGCACGAAAAGAAGAGCCTTGTGGCCCATCATCTTCAAGTCACCCTTATAGAAAACATCGGTGAAGAGGTTTGTTTCGAGTTCCAGCTTACTGCCGAGGCGTTCGACGAATTGCCGGTTTTTTTCGAGACTTTCGCTTTCGACGATGGCGACGATGTCATCCTGGGCGGGGAATTCCTTGTGAAAATCAAGAAATATTTTATGATAACTCTTGTCACTTCCAACGAGATTGTCGCGGCTGGTGTCAATGCCCAGAAAATTCCAGGTGTAAAAAGCGGCAAGAAGGAGCAGGAAGAGTTGGGGATAGAAGTAGAGGGCGCGATTCCTAAAAATGGACCTGGCGAGGGCCGAGAGCATTTTTTCAGCAAAAGAAGGGCGCACTTCGCTCATGAGATCTATTCGGAGAATTCGGAATTGGTGTAAACGTCTTTCACATCATCATTATCCTCAAGGGCATCAATGAGTTTGGTGACGGCAGCGACAGCTGCGGGATCGGCCAACGGGACAGTAATGATGGGGATGCTGGTGACTTCCGCCACGTCGCATTTGATGCCCGTGGCCTCGATGGCCTTGTGAACTTTTTCAAAATGCGCCTGGTCGGTGATGATTTCATAGCCCTCTTCTTCTGCCTTAAAATCTTCTGCGCCGGAATCCAGGGCGACCTCCATCAACTTATCCTCCCCGGCGGCGGCTCGCTGAATGATCATCTGGCCTTTGCGCTGGAAAAGTCGAGTGACGGATCCGGCGGTCGCGAGTGCGCCGCCATTCCTGGAGAGAATCATGCGAATTTCGGCGGCGGTGCGATTGCGATTATCGGTGCTGATTTCGACAATCATGGCCACGCCGTGGGGTCCGTAGACTTCGTAAGTGAGGTCATCAAAGGTGGAGGCTTCGCCGCCGCCAGTACCCTTCTTAATGGCGCGTTCGACGTTCTCCACCGGCATGTTGGCGCCGCGAGCTTTCAGAATGCCCATTCGCAAGCGGGGATTCATGTGGGGATCTCCGCCACCGATCTTGGCGGCAATGGTGATTTCGCGGCCGATTTTGGCGAAGATTTTGCCTTTCTTGACATCCAAAGCGCCCTTGAGACGCTTCACCTTTGCCCATTTGCTGTGTCCTGCCATAAATTAGATAAGTGTATTGTCAGTGATGGTCACTTCAGGGCAAGCGAAAAGCACCTTTGGGTGAGGTCCTGGGGTTGCTTAGATGTGGGTGAGATTGTTCGTGAGCAAGGCGCTCGGAATGATCGCGGACACCTGGACACCGGTTTGACGGGGAGGTGGCTTCGACAACGGCGCTTAATCCAACAAATTACATCAGGCTTCCTCACCCGAAATTCTCTAAGCGGCGGGGACGGGAGGAGTGCTGGGCTCAACCAAAACGGCGGTGCCGTAACAAAGAACTTCGGTAATGCCAGGGCAGAGTTCGGTGGCGTCGTAGCGCATACCGATAACGGCGTTTGCGCCCAGTTGCGAGCCGTGGGCCAGCATGAGTTGAAATGCTTCCTGCCGGGCCTGTTCGCAGAGTGAGGTGTAAATGGAGATATTGCCGCCGAAAAAACTCTGGATGCTGGCGCCAAAATTTCCGATGACCGAACGGGAACGGACGACAATGCCGCGCACGACACCGAAAGAGCGGACGATTCTGTAGTTGGGGATATCGAAGGTGGTGGTGGTAAAGGGGTGGGTGTTGTGCATGAGTGAAGTGGAGCAACAATAATGAATTTGAGCAATGTTGAGATTCGGGTGGGAGGAAGGCAGCGAAAACGGATCAAGGTCAATGCTTGTATGGAATTCAAAGTTTCCTTTTGATTATTTCTGATTCAGTGTCACCGATCCGGTAAGTTTTTGCCGATTTCGGCCAACTGCGGACGAGTCGCCTGGGTTTTCTTGGGGATCGTCTTTTTCTTCTCGACGGTATTGCACATTTTGCGATTTGCTTCATCGCCCGGATTTGTTTTGTGCTTAATAATTCTTCTGCCATGTGCTGCTGGCTCCTCCGTGTGGCTTTTAACCAGGGTCGCCTCCTGTCTATCTTGATTTCCCAAAACCTCCTTCGTGCTCCCACCTCCTTCCGTAGAGCTCCAGCAATCCCTGCGAAGGGTATTCCTAACACTCTTTCGAGCTCGTCCAGAGTTGCACCGTTGTCCATTTTCCTCCTGGCATGCGCACTCATCCCTTGATTTCCCGTTGTTGAAGCTTTTCTTTCTACACCTCAATTTCCACCCAAGCGGCTTCATTCTTTAACGCTTCCAAAACTCCGGCGTTGCGGTTGGACCTGACCCCAGCAGGAAATCCCGGTCTCCCTTGGGGTTTACTTCTTGATCCGTTCTACCCAGCATCCCAGGCTCCATTGGCGCGGTCTGCCAGGAGTAGGCTTTTCCCGGACAGTTTGTCCATAGCCGCTGCGAGAGAATCTGCACGTTTTCCCCGGCTCTTCCTACCACGCCGGTTTACTTTTTTAGAGCGAATTCTTTATAGGCATTGGGATGAGGGTTGGCCGACAGGCTGCAGTTCGCTTCACTTTGTTCCCCCCCTCGCCAATTACATCGTTACAGCGTGTATGCTGGGTCTCCGAATGCTATTTACAACAACAGCCATTACCTTTTGTTGTTCTTTGGAACGGGAAAAATGAACTAAACTGTTAAGTGAAAATCAAACTAAAAGTCAGTTGGTAATAGCAAAACGGGCAGCGCAAATTCAGCTAAATAAAACCTGGAAAGATGGAGGCACCTTACTTGCCAACTAGAGTGTGTGAAAGCGAATCCAAGTGATATAATCTCAAAAGCCTTTGCGCCGAAATTCGTCCCCACGCCGTTTATCTGGATGTCGTTCTGCCCTTCCTTCCCTAACAAGCGCTCGACATGCGTCCAAGACCTCCCACGGAATGTCACCAATTTTTTCCGCTAAGATATCATACCTCGAGAACTCGGCCGTCAGGTGTTCCCATACCGTTTGACGAAGCGCAACGGAAACTTCGCTGCTCCACCACTCCTCATGGTCGCACCAATAAATGTGGTTACCCCAAAGAATGAAGTGCGATTGGCAACGCGAATCCCGCCAGTAGGAGGGAAAGAGAGTGAGGGCGTTCTTGCGCAGGTAAAAACGCCACGCGGGGCCTGCACGGCCATCGAGATTGATCGTCAAGCTATCGCCACACCTGCACGGGCAGTTGAGAACCAGTGCGCGCGCTGCTCCTCGAACCACCAAAGCGGCGTCGCCGGGTTGTTGCTGGACCGCAATGACGGCTTCGTCGTGACTAGTTACAGTTCCAACTAATCGAATTTGCTTGGTTCGCATCGTTTTTTCGTTACTCCGTTGAAAAGCTTCTGGGACATTACCATCGCGTACGCCTTCCTCTCCTCAGAGACTTTTAGCAAATCTTCGTTTTTAAAAACGGGAGGCGAAAAACGCCCATAACGCAGCAGTGAAGCTGCCAGCACGAGTAGTGCTTCGTCGTCCGTTACACAGCAACAATGAACGATGTGACGAACTTCGCGAATCGCTCGATTTATCCACGCATAGTGGAAGTGATCCGGAGTAGGGACAGGCGGTTCCAGTGGTTTCAAATAGATTTGATTGATAAACTTGAACCACTCTGGTTGGTGCTTTGCCTCCTCTTCCTTTCTCGTGCCGAATGCAATACTGACCTCCAAGGCGGCCGGATCAGCTGTCAATGGGCTGTCATGTTGCATCGA
>JAQGOY010000203.1 GCA_028293375.1 Verrucomicrobiales bacterium
TGATCAGTTTCTTCTTGTCGATGTCGCTCGAGAACTCGGAGATAGCCTGAGAAAGAATCTCACGCAAAGAGACTTCATCCGCAAAAAACGTGGGTTCCTTGTCACTGGCAGCGCCGAGATCGGTCAGGAGTTCTGTGATGCGACGCACTTGTGACTGAACGTGATCATAGAATTCATTCCAATACCTCGGATTCCGAAGCGCCTCGAGGTTCATGCCCTCCTCGCTAAGTTTGCCTGGTGCCAGATCAAGAAAGGTGCGGATTGCAACAAGCGAATTCCGGACATGATGACTCAGACCTGAGGCAAGGATTCCCAGGCTGACCACACGGTCGGTGATCATCATGTTATGGAGGACCGTCATTTTTTCGCGAAGTAGCTGGTCTCTTTCATTTTGGACAATGAAAAATTCAAGGCCACGGCGAAGAGTGTGCTGCAATTCAGCTGGGTCCCATGGCTTATGGACGTATTTGTAGATTGCCCCTGAATTAACAGCCTGGACGGCAGCCTCGTAGTCGGCAAAAGCAGTAGCGAGAATCCGAATGACGCGAGGCCGACTCTGGCGGGCTCGCTCTAGAAGCTGAACCCCTTTTTCGCCGGGCATTCTTTGGTCACTAATCAGTATGGCAAGATTATCCCCCAATTCCTCAAATACCCTGAATCCGTCCTGTGCATTGTTAGCAGTGAAAATTCTAAATTCATCGCTAAAGGCGTTGCGCAACATCTTTAAGGAGCGCTCCTCGTCGTCGACGTAGAGAATGGAGTATTTTTTGTAATCGTAAAAACTTTGCATAACAGTGCCTCGGTTCAATTCTTTTGGACGACGACTGGAAACTCCAGCCTAAACTCACAATACTTGCCCACTTCGCTAACAACTTCTATTCTGCCTTCGCAGTCCTGAATGATACGATAAACGATACTCAAGCCCAGGCCCATTCCCTCCCCGACGTCCTTGGTAGTGAAAAAAGGTTCAAAAACCTTTCCCTGATGCTCTGAGGAAATACCTTTGCCATTATCTCGAATCTTTAAAATCGTTTTCGCACCTGAGGACGCAGCGGTAATTTGAAGCAAGGGCGTTTCGTCCTGGTACTTTTTCACTTTCATCGAATCCATTGCATTTTGGAAAAGATTAACCAGAACCTGAATCATTTTATTACCGTTGCAAAGGATGGCGAGGTCCGGCGTGATTTCGGTAATGATTTGGATCTCATCCTGAGATTGATGGCTGACAAGCCGAAGGGCGGATTTTACCAACTTTAACAGGTCGCATTCCTCAAGCGACTCCATGTTGGGGTGGGTAAAGCTGCGCAGGTCGGAAACGATGGTTTTTACTCTGTCAACCCCTTCTTCGATATCTTTAATGATGTCCACGTAGGTTTCCAACTGTTCGGGGGGCATGTACTTGCCCTTGTTCTTCAGGGTAAAAAGGCCTGTCTTGGCATAATTAAGAGGATTGTTTATTTCGTGGATAATTCCGGCGCTCATCCGCCCCAGGGAGGCCAGTTTTTCAGATTGAACCAGCTGACTTTCTGTTTCTTTCAATTGTTCGAGGGTGGCTTCGAGAATTTGATTCTGTCGGGTAAGCGTTCGTTGGAGCTGATGAGAATCGACAAGATTGCGCGTTCGAACGTGCAGTTCCGTAGTGGAGAAAGGTTTGCTCAGAAAATCGTTCGCGCCCGCCTTCAGGACAGCAATTTTTGTCTCTTCATCGGCGCGTGCGGTCAGAAGAATGATGGGTATGCTTTGAGTGCTTGTTTTTTCCCTTAGTTCACGACAAACCTGCAGCCCGTCTTTTTCAGGCATCATCATGTCGAGCAGAATAATCTCCGGAAGATATTGATTCGCCTTCTCGACAGCCTGAGCTCCATCGACGGCCTCCACCACCTGGAATTGAGACTCGAGTTGCGACCTGAGGAAACGGAGCATGTCGGGTTCGTCGTCGGCGACGAGGGCGATTCCCCGCTTGCGGGCGCCTGGCACTTCGTTGGGACGCATGGAATCCTGAAGCGCGCTCAAAGATGGGAAAAGCTCTGCACGGCGGTATAAGCTCGAAAGCCATTCATCCTGCGAAGGAGTCACTTCCGGATAATGGAATCCGCTCTTTGTGTCGTCCAGTGCTGGAGTGTGGTCAAGGGCGGCGGGGCGATACGGCAGGGAAAGCGACATGGTGGTGCCTTTGCCGCTGGCGCTTTCGACGGTGACGGTTCCCCCGTGGGCTTCAACCAATTCCTTTACCAGCGCCAAGCCAATACCAGTGCCCTGGTATTTTCTTTTTGAAGAAGTGTCTGCCTGCCAAAACCTGCGAAACACAAAAGGAAGATTTTCGGCGCTGATACCCATGCCGGTATCTTTCACGCGAATGAGCAGATTGGGATCCATCCGGTCGACCAAAATGGAAACTGTGCCGCCAGAGGGGGTAAATTTGATGGAGTTGAACAGGAGGTTGAGCAACACTTTTTCGAGTTTGTCGCGATCAGCCTGAATGACCCCAACGTTTTCGTCTACGCGACCGACGAGCGTAAGACGCTTATCTTCAGCGACGGTTCGAACAGAAACAATGAGACCATTGACAAATTCTGAAAAGGGAATCGGTTCGGTTTTAATTTCGAGATTGCCCGATTCCAGCTTCACAAGGTCGAGCAAATCATTGATCAACTTGAGAAGACGCATGGAGTTGGCGCGCATGGTCTTCAAAAGTTCCCGGGAAGCGGGGTCCAGGTTCAAGTTGGGATTATTAAGAAGCACTTCCAGGGGGGCGATGAGCAGCGTTAAGGGAGTCCTTAATTCGTGGCTTATATTGGCGAAGAACCTGGTTTTAACCTGGTCCATTTCGACCAGTTTTTTATTGCTCGCCTCCAACATTTGGCGGTTACTGTCCAGTTCCTGGCGAGCTTCGAATTCACGGAACCGGAGGAGGGTATGGAACCGGTTCCCAACCACCACGATGATTCCCGTCAGGCCTAAAAAATAGACGTTGGAAAAGAAAACCCCGCGGATTTCGATAGACCCGTGGGCCAGACAGGCGACCAAATACATCAGGACGACCAGGCTCACGGCGATGAGACTCTCATAGAAAGTCCAATGCAGCACGAAGCCCACGACGAGGAGAACCAGGTTTAGTCCCGCATAATATGGGCTTTTTCCACCGTCCATTTTGTAAATCATCCAGGCTATGGAGGCGGCAGGCAGGAGGGCGAGGATAACTCCAAGCGACCTCTGATGTTTCTGACCGCGAGGGGTGAGGAGGATCAGCAGGAAAAGGAAGATGAGGACGGAGCAGAGGAGCCGAACTTTGAAAAAGGCGAGGGCCATTTCCGGATACATGGCATAATCCAGAACAAACCCGGCTGGCATTAAGACAATACCCAGAAGACAGGCGAGTTTGAAATTCGGAATGATACTCCTCTGATCATACTCCTGGAAGCCCGTCAGGAGTTTTGGATCTTTGGGGTCCATGTTCATTAAATTTTCTCGGGTTTCCGCACTTCTATGAAAACATTTACGCCGGTTGTTTCCGCAGTTACTTGAAAGCTTCCAGGCGGGGCGTTATCCGGAATCAAAGTCAGCAACTGCTGACGGTTTCGGTAAATCAAGTGCCATTCCAGGATGAATTCCATGGAATTTCGAAAAGGCTTGGAGGCATCCACATTCGTTGCAATTAATACCCCACCGGGAGCCAGCAAATCGTAAAAGAAATTCATCAGCCTTTTACAAATTCGATCCGACATATAATCAAATAGGCCAGCGCAATAAACAAAATCGAATGATCCGAGGGGAAGGTCTGCAGTGGGACGGGCGGTCTCTTTAAGGATTTGATGAACCGATTTTTTTATCATCGCAACCGGGGTTCTCCGGTGATGGCGCATTTTGATATCTTCTAAAATCCTGGTGGTGTGGCGCAACGTTTCATCATTGAAATCAAGCAGAGTGAAACTGGCCTGGTCGCAGACATCATCGGAAATGAGAAAGTGCTGAATTTCGCGTGCCGGGCCGCAACCCAAATTAAAGATACGGGCCAGGCGACCTTGCCTGGCAACTCTCCTGGTTTCATCGCCAAGGCGATTTTGGAGAAATTTAATTCGATTTCGATGGGCTTCAGCAGGAGGCTGTTGAAGAAAACAAACGTTTACAATCTTTGCGAAAAGAGATCCTCCCTCGTACGGATCTCGAAGGATCATATTAACCATTTCGTAGTCACCGGCGTAGCCGAGAGGTTTTTGGAACGTTCGGTATACAAATGGCGAACAGAGGACAAGAGGGTGAAGTTGACGTTTGGCGTATGAATGATGAGTGGGCCTCAACTCGGTGGCGATACGATCTGCAACCGTGTCGAAGCGATCAAACCACGAAACCACCATGGGCAGGATGGGTTCCTGAAGAACCTGGATGGCTTCTTTTTCCATCTCGTTGCGATTGCCGGTGGGTTCGGAGCGTATTCCCAATTCGACCTGCTCGAGCCAGCGACGAAGGTCCATAAGAAGTATCTGCATGTCGGCGACAACAACCTTAAACTCAGATTCGACACGATGGATTTTCTCCCATTCTTTGATGAAATCCGTGAATTCCCGCTCAAGTCTTGATTTGCGGTTTTCCGAGGTGAAAAGATCCACGTCGAGCCAGGACTCGTCGAGCGTAGCTTCGCAGATGAGCACTATACCGGTATTGACAAGGTTGCTGACAACAGCGCGGCCCGAATAGACCATTTTGTCCGCCATAACGATTCTGAATTCGCTCAAAACCTCGGACAATTGGAGAATGCTATAGGGATTGTATACTTCGAAAACGACCAGGTAACGAGTGAGCCGAAGCAATG
>JAQGOY010000209.1 GCA_028293375.1 Verrucomicrobiales bacterium
TTGCTTTTTCTGGCTCGCGGAGCGTTTCAACCGTATATCTTTCCGCTTTTTGAGCACCTGGGGGGGCTTTCGTATGGACAGATAGCAGGCCTGCTGAACGGGTATGTTTTGGCCCAATCCGTTTGCGCCCCGCTGGCTGGATGGTTTACGGACAGGACATCCATCCGGGTGGCGCTCTCGACAAGCATCCTGTTTGGATTGAGCGGATTTTTGATGATTGCATCCGGACCAGGTTTTCTTCTTTCGGTGGTGGCGGTTTTCATGACGGGGCTCGCCTTCGTGCTGGGCAAAATTGCGCTCAACACAATCCTGGTTCTTCAATCGAGTCATGAAATTCTGCGCAGGTCGGTGGCGAAGCGAGCGACGTTGTTGAACATGGGATCGTTTTTGGGGAACAGCCTTGCTCTTCAAGTTACGGCGCGCTTTGGCTACGGCACGCATGCGGTGGTCCTGGGCTTGCTTTACCTTCCCCTTTCCATAGGACTGGGGGCAGCGCCGAGACGTGGAGAGGAAGTGGAGGTGAAGCCGCAGGGATTGCATAACGTGAAGCAGTTTCTTCGCAACAAGGTTTTTGTGTCGGACGCGCTACGTCGATTTGCCATGGTGCTCCCATATGGCTGCTGGGGCACCGTCATCCCAAAGTATTTGATTGATGAATATCACTCCAACACACCGGTATGGATCGTTTCGCTGACGAGTGTTTGCACGACGATTGTGGGAGCACATTTTTTGGCGGTTTACCTTTCGGCGAAATTATATAAGCGGGGATTTAAATGGGAGTGGTGGTCAATGACCTCGGTGTTGCTTTATTGCTCGGGACTTCTGCTTTTGGTTTTTGCGGGACATCGCTGGATGTTACCGGTTGCAATTATTGTGTTTATTTGCGGAGAAGTGCTCATGACGCCCTGTTTCGACGAGACCGCAAAAAAGCACAGCAAAGCCTCTCAGATGGGCACCTGCATGGGACTGCTTCACCTGGTCGATGGAATGGGAAGAATGCTGGGAGCGGCCTTTGCGCTGGCGGTCTATGGAGCGCTTCGAAATTCGTCGTTCCGATCATATTATTGGCCTTTGGTAACGGTGGTGTTTCTGATTGTCTCCAGCGCGTTGCACGGGGTGGCTCGGAGGATTGCCGGACAGCAGCTCAGCAATGAGACCCTCATTACGACAGCCTGCGAAGAGTCTGTGACGGAATCATTATGAAGTTTTTTTCAAAACATGCCGGGATGGCAGCGACTTTTCTTTTCCTTGTTGGTTGCGTCCATTCATCGATGGTGATGAATAGCCCGAACCCGTTTGTTGCGGCTCCGGATAAGAATCATATTGTTCATGCCCGTAACGGGATTGTGGTATCGGTTTCATCCCCGGCAAGTGAAGTTGGAGCGAGTGTTTTGAAAAAGGGGGGTAACGCCGTCGATGCGGCGGTGGCGACTGCTTTTGCACTGGCGGTGGCGTATCCTCCTGCGGGCAATTTAGGCGGCGGTGGGTTCATGATGGTGCATCCAGCTCCGGGACGGGGTGAGCCTGTTTGTTTTGATTATCGCGAATGTGCCCCTGCGGCAGCCTATGCAACGATGTATACGCCAAAAGAGTCGCAGTTCTCGCGGAGGGCGGTGGCGGTTCCGGGGACGGTGAGAGGATTTGCGCTGGCACACAAAAAATATGGAAAACTGCCATGGGCTCAACTTCTTTCGCCGGCGATTGCTCTGGCGAAACAGGGGTTCATACTGGACACGAACCTTGCGGAATCGATGAATATTACCCTGGCGCTAGCCCCCGATTTTGAAGAATTTCAAAAAGTGTTTGCCAAGCCCGGAGGCGGAAAATGGCAGGTGGGAGATCGTCTGGTACAACCGGATTTGGCACAGACGCTGCAACTGCTTGCCGACAAGGGACCGGATGTTTTTTATACCGGCGTCATAGCCAGGGAAATCATTGAAGAAATGAAACGCGGGGATGGAATCATCACGCGGGAGGATTTGGAGAGTTATCGGGCGCTGGAGCGAAAGCCGCTTACGTTGCGCTACCGTGGGCTTTACGATGTGTTCGTGCCGCCACCGCCGAGCGCGGGCGGGACCTGCCTGTTGGAAGAGTTGTCCATGCTGGAGAATTTTGACCTATCGAAATGGGGCAAGGGGTCGGCGAAGACGATACATGTGATGGCGGAGTCGATGAGAAGAGCCAATTATGATCGAGCCCGATATCTGGGTGATCCCGCGTTTGTTCCCGGTGTGCCGGAACTGACGACCCTGGATCACGGGCGGAAATTGGCAAATTCGATCAGCATGGAAAAAGCCACCCGCAGCGAGGAACTCTCCACAGAAATAAAAATTTCGCACGAAGGTGACAGCACGACACAGTTTTCGATTATCGATCGAGAGGGGATGGCAGTGGCCAATACCTACACGCTGGAACGCCGATGGGGATCGCGAATCGTAGTAAAAAACAGGGGCTTTCTTCTGAACAACGACATGAGGGCGTTCAATATTTTCCCCGGAAAAACGTTTACGAACGGAACGATAGGGACGGCATCGAATATCATCGCCCCTGGGAAGCGTCCACTGAGTTCACAAACTCCGACGATTGTTTCTGTGCGAGGCAAAGTGAAAATTGTGACGGGGAGTCCAGGCAGCCAAAGCATTCCTCATACTGTGTTATGCATCCTGGTGAGTTTGATAGACTTTCACACTCCGGTGGAGGAGGCGGTGAGCTCGCCGCGTTTTTCCCATCAATGGTTTCCCGACCAGATCACGATGGAGGCTACCGAGAAGCAGCAGGAGACGGTGGAGGAATTGAAGCGGATGGGGCACACCATGGTGAGAATGGAGCCGGTGGCCCAGGGGGATGCGCATACGATCTGGGTGGATGAAGGCGGCGAGGCTACAGGGGTGGCGGATTGGCGAATCAACGGAAAAGCTGCTGCAATTAAATGATTATCAACAACAGTATAAAGGAGACAGCAATATGCGTTTGCTCCTGGTAGAAGATTCCGAAAGGCTGCAACGGTTCGTGGCGATAGGCCTGAGGGAAGCTGGGTATGCGGTTGACGTCACCAGCGATGGGGCTGAAGGATTGTGGATGGCGGAATCCAACTCGTATGACGTGATTGTTCTGGATATCATGCTGCCGAGCATGGACGGGTTGACGATATTGGAGAACCTGAGGAGAAAAGATATCAGAACCCATGTGCTTCTTTTGACGGCGCGCGACACGGTGGATGACAGGGTGCTTGGCTTGCGGAAAGGAGCGGACGATTACTTGATCAAACCGTTTGCTTTTGAGGAGTTTCTGGCGCGGATCGGCGTGCTTTGTCGTCGTAATTACGGGCAAAAAAGCCCCATACTCAGAGTGGGGGCGCTGGAGGTGAACACCACTTCAAAGTCGGTGCAGATGTCGGGCGCGGTCCTGGAGTTGTCGCCGCGTGAGTATGCCCTGCTTGAGTATTTGTTGTGCCGACGCGGGGCGGTGGTATCCAGAAGCGAGATTGAAGAACATATTTACGATGACTGTGTAGAGCCGCTGAGCAATGTGGTGGACTCGGCAATATGCAACCTCAGAAAGAAACTGGCTGATTTGCCAGACCTGATTCAAACCCGAAGGGGCATAGGTTACATTATTCCACAACAGGAAACATGAGATCTATTCGAAACCGGCTGACCCTGATTTTGATGGGACTATTCTTCCTCCTGCTGGGAGCGGGGAGCCTGTTGATTTATTTTTCGACCCGGTCTGCGCTTCTCGGTGAAATTGATGCCCGATTGCGAGTTGAAGCGCTTTCGGTGGTAAAGCAAAGCAAGCAGGATAAGGATGACGAGGATGAGATAGCGGCACGCGAGGGGAAGACGACCATCGTGAGGCGTGAACTGGAAGTGGCATTCACCGATAAATATATGCCTGAATTCCAGGATTCCGGAACCGAGTTTTACCAGGTCACGGCGCGAGGAGGGAAGTTTGTGTTTCGATCCAGATCGCTGCATGGGGCAGATTTGCCGCGCCAATCGGGAACGGTTGAAAATCCATTCTTCTGGACCCTGAAATTGCCAAATGGCGCAAAGGGAAGAGCTATTGCCATGGATTTCATTCCTCCAACACCAGAACGAAGCCAGAGGTGGCACGATCCAAATTTCATGGCCAACCTGGTGGTGGCGACCAGTCTTGGCGAATTTCATAAAACACTCGCCGTATTGCGAGGAGTTTTGGCTGGCGTCTCAGCAATTGGCTTGCTCGCGACACTGGTAGCAATTCCTCTGGTGCTGGGCCATGGGCTTTCGCCGTTGCGCCAAGTGGCATTGCATGCGTCCACTTTGAAAGCTTCCAATCTACAGACCCGATTCAGGACGGACGGACTTCCGTCGGAGTTGCAGCCAATTTGCGGGCAGCTGAATGCTTTGCTGGAGCGGCTTGAAATCAGTTTCGAACGCGAAAAGCGGTTTAGCGCAGATGTCGCCCATGAACTGAGGACACCGATTGCAGAACTCCGTTCCTTGTCAGAAGTATGCATTCAGTGGCCGGAAAAAGGCCGGGAAGAAGCTGTGTTCCAGGACTCTCTGGCAATAGCCAGGCAAATGGAAGCGATCGTTGCCAGCCTGCTTGCCATATCACGCTGTGAGGAAAACGGACAGGTGAAGGATATGGCGCCGGTCGATATATGCGGATTGCTGGAAAAATGTTTGGTTCCCTTTATCGGAGAAGCGGATGCTAAAGAGTTGCGTCGAACGGTGTCGATTCCGAAAGGTTCCACGGTTGAAGGCAATGTCGCGATGCTCAGCCTGGTGATCACCAACCTGGTTTCCAATGCAGTTGCCTATACACCAAAAGGGGGCGTGCTCGAGATCGAATTCTCCAAGGAAAACGCTTTCGGGAAGATGACCTTCAAGAACACGGTAGACCACCTCAAAAAGGAGGATGTGCCGTTTCTGTTCAAGAGATTTTGGAGGAAAGATGTGGCTCGTTCATCGTCGCATCACAGTGGGCTCGGGTTGGCATTGTGCCAGGCCTATGCAGATGCCATGAATATGAAGATTGGCGCTGAATTTGTGTCAGATAAAGAGTTGGTCGTAAGCCTGGTTATGCCGATCCCAAGGACCAATACCTAACTGTTTTGATCGAAAATTAAGTTAAATTTCCGCTATGACCATTGCTGCACCATGACAAAAAGGCGGCCGGGGGAACCTGGCCGCCTTTTGACTGCCTTAAACTATTTCTTTCCGCCTTTTGCATCATTTTTGCAATGGGGTTTATGAAGCTGGATATTGCCCCCCCCTTTGTGAGATCCGCCCAAATCTCCGCCCGCGTTGTAGCCATTCGAGAGCCGGATGGAGAACAAATCATTTCTTCCAGGTTCCCCATTGTCCGTGACTTGCACCAATGCTGTGCCGGGTGCGCCATCAATGGTCACGTTAAAGGCGATCATTCGAGTGTTTTGGTCCACCACGCTGTAACCGGTAACACCTGTGGATTTAATGTGCATGCCGGTGCCGTGATCGATGTAATTCAAACCGCCCCAGTAAGATCCATTTTTGATTCCTCCATGCACTCCGAAATTCCCTTTGGCACCCGAAGGTGTCCCCAAGATCCACCCGCCACCGGTGACAAAGTCGTCGCATTCGCCCGGGCGGGAAGGAGGATTGGAAGGTTGGGGTACTTCTATAATGATGGTTTGAATATTCATGGCAGGTCTGACAATTACAGCCACCTGCTGGCCGACTGCGGGAACGAAGCCCTCACCGTGAGCCTGGGCGTCCAGGATCATAGCCTGGGCGGCCGGGGTAACGTCCCATGTATCCCCGTCAGTGAAATACCAAATGGCAGCCTGGATGTCGTTTCTGTCACCCTGCTTATGATTGATAACATAGTTCACCAGATCCCAATAGGAGGCCTGAAGATCGGAGGGCAGATTGGAACCAAGGCTGTTAAAAAGCGTTCCTTCAAAAGGCTGGCCGGCTGGGGAATTGGGGGCGTAATAATCGACGCACCAGGCACCATATATATCGTCCGACACATCGAAACCAACCCCCACATTGCTTAACGTGGCGTCATAAAAAGTATTATATCCCCCGTCGACATAGACACTCACTTGTCCAGATGGCAGCGAAAGGGGTGCGGTGGATTGGGCAATTGCCTGGGTGCCGTGTAGTCCCAGCAAAGCCAGGATGCAGATGTACAGAAACGATTTGCGGATGGATTGCATATAACCTTTTCCTTTTTTGTTTTTTGCCCCTTGAGTGATTTCAAGCGGCCTCCTTGAGACACGATATTCAGGCTCCAAACAAATTCCATTGGGACGGAAGCAAGGTCATTTCTTAAGACTTGGATATTTTGACCATCGGGGCCAAACCTGCCGAATTTTGAGCGTCTCACTGATGGACGAACCAAAGTCAATAAACGCTTTTCGGAGGCGGCTGGGACCTAAACTGAAATTGTTACCTCCGATTGAACCTAATTGATTTCCACCCACACAGAAGGAGATGCGAGGTTGCATTTTTTTTTCGTCGGTTCTCAGGACAGTGCCGAAAGGCCCCTGTTTATTGAAGGTGATGGAATTGGGAGGGTGGTGCTGCAAAACACGTTCCGCAGAGGCAACAAAAGGTCGTGGAATACCTTCGCAATGTCTCCAAAGAGCTTTGGCAGTTTATCGACCCTCAATTCAGAATATTTGATGCGGTTACCTTTTGTTCTCAAAGTGGGCTGAAAGGTTGGGGGCGAGTAAACAGTTGTGTAATCTCCCCGGAAAGGCGCTTATACTATTTGTGCGGGTTCGTTCCCCCAAGTGAACACTGGCTGGTGCATAGCTCGCAATACTGCAGAGGCTTTTGCTGGCCATGCTTCAATTCGTTATTTGCTTCTGTAGATCACTGGCTTGTCCAACCCCCCGGTTTGGCTGTCCTGCGCGGACAACTGCAAATCTTCAGTGGACAACATCCAACAATCCCATGAAGAGAAGGATTTTTTCAGGGTTTCGATTTTGAAAGTCCCACAGGCCAGGGTCAATCCAGCATATGACTCCATTCAGGCAAAAGAAAAAGGGCGGTTGGCAAGCCATCCGCCCTATGTGAAATAGGAGTGCTGGGTTAGTTTGCGGTCAGATAGCCTGTGTCCACCGTGCCATTGTCGTAGTTTTGATTCACGAGCGTGGCAATATCATTCAGGTCAGTGATGGTCACGCCGGAGGGTAAAGCTGGCTGACCGCCGAGCACTAGCACACAGGTATTCAAGACATCCGACAATTTCCAGCCTTTCAACTTGCCGCTGGTCAGCTTGAGCGCACCCATGCCGGACCTGGTGATACCCTTGGCTGAAAAATCGACACTCAATTTCATGGAGAGGACCTGGCCAGCAAAGACCGAAATGGAGGCGGTAGGATTTGTTTGAGATTTGCTGAGAGCCGAGGCTTTTCCACCCTGGGGCAGGAAGTCGGTAATGGCGGAAGCGGTGGTAAAGGTCAGCGTGTATTTGCTTCCCATCACCAGGCCGGAAGGATAGACCTTGGAAAAATTCTGCCAAAGCACGGTCCCTGGATTACTGCCAGAAGGCGCTGCACCCCAACCGCCCTGGGTGTAGGTGGTGAATTTTCCGCCAGTGTTGACAACGCCGGTCACTACGACGGTGACAGTGGAAGTGGAA
Organism: Verrucomicrobiales bacterium; assembly: GCA_028293375.1. Lineage (GTDB taxonomy): Bacteria > Verrucomicrobiota > Verrucomicrobiia > Limisphaerales > JAQGOY01 > JAQGOY01. The sequence continues at coordinate 7,624 of JAQGOY010000209.1, forward strand.
TAAAGTTTTCCGTCGGTCAGCACATAGGAAAATACGTTTGTTCCAGTAAAGGTAGCTGAAGGTGTATAGGTGAGACTGCCCGTGGACGTCAGCGTAACAACACCGTTGGCTGGTTGGCCGAACGTGTAGATGTAGATCGCATTGCCATCGGGATCGGTATCATTCGCAACCGAATTGACGGTGACTGGAACGGCCACCGTGGTGGTTGCCGTGTCTGGGTTGGCAACGGGAGGATGATTTATTGGAGGGGTGGAGATCGTGATATAAACTGTTGCAGTGGAGGTGTTGCCGAAAACGTCGGTAACCACGTATTTGAAACTATCATTCCCGTAATAATTTAAGGCCGGGGTATAGACGAACTTTCCGATTCCAAGATACACAACGGTTCCGCCCTTGACGCTGTACCCATCGAAGTTCTTGACGCTCAATGTATGGCTATTGTCATCCACATCATTGAGCAACACGTTGCTGGTAGTCACGGATGTATTGACAGTTGTGCTGGCGAAATCGTCGAAGGCATGGACGTCACTGTTGACCGGTGGAGGAGGAGGAGGGGCGACCATCGTGACAATAAAGCTCAGAGAGCAGGTGCCAACATTGCCGCTCAAGTCTGTTACGGAGATAAAAATTGTGTTGGTTCCGACCGGGACCAGCGTTCCAGCCAGCGGGCTCTGCGCGTAAACGAGGAGGTTGGATGGGGTGCAGCTGTCCAATGCCCGGACCTGGCTCATGATGCTTGGAACAGAGACCAGGCCGTTGGTTCCTGCGATTGCATTGATGTTTGGACCGCAATCCACGACAGGGGCCAGGGAATCCACCGAGGTGATGGTCACCGAGGATTGGCAGTTCTGAATGCCGCCTTTGCCATCGGAAACAGTCACCGAAATATTGTAGTTACCGAGAGTATAAACCCGGCTGTAGGTAAGCACCGCGCTGGTCACCGGGCTGCCTGCGGGAACGGTATCCTGCCGGACCTGCACCCCATTGATCGACCAGGTCACAGTCAAAGGATCGCCATCGGCGTCCTGCACGATGACGGTGGAGGTGTTGGTTACACCCGCTTTAGGGACGCAATCAAAAGTAAAGCTTCCCGGGCAATTGAGCACAGGAGCATGGTTATTGGGAGGAGGATTGCTGCTGCTGCCGCTCCTGGACTTTAATACCGTCAGGATCACGGTCAGGTCATCGTCCTGATAACCGGTGGTGATCAACAGGTTGTTGTTCCCGGGAACCAGGAAGGGAGCCCCCCCGATATTGAACTCGCGGATATCCCAGAGGGAACCGGTAAAGAAGACGGAACGGAACCCGCTCAAAAGATCGAATGGGGCGGAGCCGGAGAAAATCGCGCCAAAGGGAGCAAGCACATTCTGGTTCACCAGAAGAGGAGATTCATTATAAATCAATTGACCATCGGAAACGTGGAACTCGAGACTGACCGCGTCGCCGGTCTGGTAATTGACGTTGGGGATAGAAATGTTCCAGCCCGGGGCATCGAAAGAATCGTTACTATTCTGGTCGCAACCATTGTAGAGCGTAATGTCCCGGTTATTGGTGGTGATGCCGTCGTCAAAGATGACGATCAGGGAAGCGCCCTGAATGGTGAAGGGAAGCGGATCGAAATCGCTCACTGTATAAGTGCCGTTGCCGG
>JAQGOY010000241.1 GCA_028293375.1 Verrucomicrobiales bacterium
CAGACGAGCCTAACCCCAAAGCGCCGAAGGTGCGAAATAACTCAGCCCAGGTCGTAGCAAAGCGAAGGCCTGGGTACGACAAACAGCGCAAGGCGCTCTCGACGCTAATTTTGCAAAATTAGCGCTCCGATCGTCCCATTATAAAAGACTGCGTAACACATTGAAATAGAAGGTAATACAATAATCTGTTCTGGACCCGTTCATTGGTAGTATCAAATCAAAAAAATCAAAAGACACGCGCATGATGACCACAAAAAAACAAAGCACAAAATTCCTACCCTGTCTCCATTCCCGCGAGAGCGTCCACTCGACGACGCTCACCACGCAAAAGTCACTTTTTTGTCACTTTGAAGTGACATTTCATTTTGTCATTGAGCAATAAAAACCACCTTTAACGAAATATTGAAAAAAATCGCACAACCCACAATTATGAAACCTCCATCCCAACTATTCTACGCCGACGACGACGCAAACAATCCATCCCCATCCCCGAAAACGATCCAACCGTGAAAGAACAAGATCCATTCGGCGAAGAGTGGGATTACATGCTGGAAAAATGCTATTCCGATGAAGCGGTGGCAGCCCGCAAAGCCGAAGAAGCAGCCCGAACCCAAAGACTACCCCCGGCGGCCAGACCCCCAGCCGCTACGTCCACCGCAAAATCGCAAGCCTCATCCCAAAACCCATGATGACCCAACGAGTTGTCGTCGACCAAAACGGACAAAACGTGAACAAACCAAGTCCAACCCGCGAGCGTCGTAAAAATTCGTAGGATACGAGGTAACGAGAATCTGATCAAAAAAATCAAATGACCCGTGAATGATGAACACAAAAAAACAAAGCAAACATCCCTGTCCTTCCTCGTTTTCCCACGAGAGCGTACACTCAACGAAGGTCACCACGCAAAATGTCCCTACTTTCGCAAATTCTCCCCGCCAAATGTCCTAATCCTGTCCTTAAAATGTCCTTTTTGAAAAAGCGACACGGACACAAACCAAAGTTGAATGACATCACTGAGAATTGGGTCCTCGGAGTGTATTCCCTTCCACCTCTGTCCGACACCGAACGGACAAAAACTTACGCTGGAATAATTTGCGGGTATGAGCCTATGCTTTCGTTCCTGCAACCGGGCGGTTCCGGTGGGGAGCTCAACATATCCAGTAGTATTGTGACAATGACCAGTAAACAAATCCGCCAGTCGTTTCTTGATTTCTTTAAATCCAAGCAGCATACCATCGTCGCTTCTTCCAGCCTGCTGCCCGATTCCCCGAACCTGCTGTTCACCAACGCAGGAATGAATCAGTTTGTTCCTATTTTTCTGGGCCAGGCACCTTGTCCCTACACCCCGGGTCGCGCCGCCGACACCCAAAAATGTATTCGCGCTGGAGGCAAACACAATGATCTGGACGACGTGGGTCTCGATACCTACCACCACACTTTTTTCGAAATGCTCGGAAACTGGAGCTTCGGTGACTATTTCAAAAACAAAGCCATAGAATGGGCTTGGGAATTGATCACCGAAGTTTGGCGTTTCCCCAAAAACCGCATTTATGCCACTGTCTATTCTCCAGACAAATCGAAGGGCGATCCCAGCGAATTTGACCAGGAGGCCTACGATTTTTGGGCCGCAAAGTTTAACGCTGCCGGGCTCGATCCAAAAGTCCATATCGTATATGGCAATAAAAAAGATAATTTTTGGATGATGGGCGAGACAGGCCCTTGCGGCCCATGCTCCGAATTGCACGTCGATCTGACCGAAAAAGGAGATACCGGGGGAAGCCTGGTCAATAAAGGCAGCCCTCTCTGCATTGAAATCTGGAATCTTGTTTTCATCCAGTTCAACGCCAATCCAGACGGAACTTTTTCCCCTTTGCCAGCCAAGCATGTGGATACCGGCATGGGATTCGAGCGTGTTACCAGCATCATGCAATGCACTCGCAATTTCACGGATTTCACTGGCGTCATTTCTAATTACGAAACCGATATCTTTCGCCCTATTTTCGATAAAATTGAATATTTGAGCGGCAAAAAATATGGATCGACCCTTCCTAAGGCCGGTGCCATTGGAACCTCGGAACAGGAAAATATCGATATCGCCTTCCGGGTGATTGCCGACCATATCCGAACTTTGAGTTTTTCCATTGCCGATGGGATTGAGCCTGGTAATACCGATCGAAATTACGTGCTGCGCCGCATTCTGCGCCGGGCCGTTCGATACGGACGTACTCTCGGTTTTCGTCAGCCGTTTTTTTATAAATTGGTGGAAGTGCTTGGACAAACCATGGGCGATGTATTTCCGGAAATACGCGCGCGGGCTGCACAGGTCGAGGCAACCATAAAACTGGAGGAGGAAGCCTTTAACAAAACGTTGGATCGTGGGATCGAGAAATTCGAATTTTATGCTGGAGTTAAAGACGTCAAGACCGCGGTTCGTAATGTATTACATGGACATGAAGTCGCACCACACCCCTTGCGAGGATCATTCGCTTTCGAGCTTTACGACACTTACGGCTTTCCCTACGACCTTACAGAATTGATGGCCCGCGAACGCGGCATGTCTGTTGACAAGGAGGAATTTGAGCGCTTGATGAATGAGCAGAAAGCACGCGCTCGTGCCGCTCAAAAGAAGGAAGTGATTACTCTCAGTAATTTTGACACCAGCAAGCCGACCAGGTTTCTGGGCTATGACGAGTTGGAATGTTCCACCAAAGTGATCGACGTTATTGAAGACAAAGGTAGAAAGGCCGTAATTTTAGAAGAGTCCACTTGCTACGCTGAAATGGGAGGGCAGGTCGGTGACACCGGCCAGGTTTCCGGTAGTGGCGAATTATGGAAAATTGTAAACACCCAAAAAGTGGGAAACACTTTTCTTCATTTGATTGAAGGCACGGATCTTCCTGCCGCCGGTTCTGAAGTAATCGTGAGTGTGGATGGAGACCGTCGTCGCGCCATTCAACGGCATCATACCGTGACTCATTTGTTGCACTGGGCGCTTCATGAAGTTGCCAGCAAATCCGCTTCCCAAAAAGGTTCCAACGTTTCTCCTGAGAAACTCACATTCGATTTCAACAGCAACGCGCTCACCCCCGTTCAATTGAAAGACATTGAGCGTCTGGTTAATGAACGCATTCAGGAAAATGCTCCCGTCTCCTGGACCGAAGTGGATTACAAGGATGTCAAAGGACGTCCCGACGTCATGCAGTTCTTCGGAGATAAATATGGCGACAAAGTGCGCGTGGTTCAGATCGGTGGAAGGCGTGGAAAATTGGACGGTTACTCGATGGAATTGTGCGGCGGCACCCACTCCCTGCATACTGGAGAACTTGGTTATTTTCGATTGCTCAGCGAAGCAGCCGTCTCGGCAGGTATCCGACGTATTGAAGCCATAGCTGGCATGCCTGCTTACTCCCGGGCGGCTCATGATGAAAGAACGTTGCAAGCCATCGCCGCTCAACTCAACAGCCCCATCGGCGAGCTGGAGAAAAAAGTCGATGCTCTTTTAGCTCATCAGAAGGAGCTCGAAAAACAACTCCGCTCGTTCCAACAAAAACAAGCTTCAGAAAGCGCTAAAGAACTGGCTTTAAGGGCTTCAATCGTCGGTTCTACTCCTCTCCTCTCCGAGAATCTGGGATCCATGGATTCCGATACTCTGGTCGGAATTGCCGAAGCATTACGCGCCCAGTTCAAGGGTGTTGCTGTATTGGCTAGCCATGCTGACGGAGCAGTAACATTGGTCGCCATTGTTTCTCCCGATTTCACATCGAAGTATCAGGCAGGTAAAATTATTCAGGCTATTGCTCCCATCGTCGGCGGCAAAGGAGGCGGTAAGCCGGACTTCGCCCGTGGTGGCGGCAAAAATGCCAATGAAATAGGTGCTGCTCTCGATCAGGTCAAAAAATTGGTTACCAGTTAACTTAAGCTATGAAAGTTAAATTCGACACCGTGGAATCAATTCTGGCCGATATTCGAAAGGGCAGGATGGTCATCATCGTCGATGATGCTGACCGAGAAAACGAGGGCGACCTCGTCATGGCCGCAGAAAAAGCAACCGCTACTTCGATCAATTTCATGGCTCGCTTTGGTCGTGGGTTGATTTGCGTTCCCACCACTGCGGATCGATTGCGTCAACTCGGTATTGAACAAATGGTCGTCCACAACCGGGACACGTTCAAAACCGATTTTCAGGTCAGCGTCGATGCCGCGCGCGGTATCAGCACCGGGATCAGTGCCGGGGATCGTGCCGAAACGATTCGCATGATGTCCAGCCCAACAGCCCTGCCAGAGGATCTTGTCCAGCCGGGTCATATCTTTCCTTTACGCGCAAAAGCTGGCGGCGTTCTTCAGCGTGCCGGCCACACCGAAGCCGCAGTAGACCTCGCCGAGCTGGCCGGCTGCCGCCCCATTGGGGTGATTTGCGAAATAATGAGCGATGACGGCTCCATGGCTCGTTTGCCCGAGCTTATCAAATTTGGCAGGAAGCATAAACTCAAGCTTGGCACCATCGAAGCCCTCATCAAATATCGTCGCAGCCAGGAAAAACAGGTCGAAAAAATAGAAGTTATCAAGATGCCGACCGACTATGGCGATTTCGAACTTCATCTTTATCGCTCCAAGCTGGATGGTCAAAACCATCTCGCCCTTGTCAAAGGCGACGTGATCGGCAGCAAAAATGTCTTGGTTCGAGTGCATAGCGAGTGCCTGACCGGGGATGTTTTCGGTTCCCGCCGATGCGATTGCGGGCCGCAGCTGCATCGGGCCATGCAGCAGATCTCCGCCGCGGGTAAAGGTGTCATTCTCTACATGCGACAGGAGGGCAGGGGAATCGGGCTGGGTCCAAAAATTCAGGCCTACAAATTGCAGGAGCGCGGCTATGATACCGTGGAAGCCAACTTGAAATTGGGATTTCCCATGGACCTTCGTGAATACGGGCTGGGAGCGCAAATCCTTGTCGATTTGGGCTTGAAAACCATTTTGTTAATGACTAACAATCCCAAAAAAGTCGTCGGCCTGGAAGGTTATGGCTTGGAAATAGTCAAACAGGTGCCCATCAAGATTAAGCCCAATCCGCACAACGCTAAATATCTCGCCACCAAAAAGGAAAAACTCGGGCACCTCATTTAAGTTATGCTAAAAGCTGCGGATCATCAGTTGGTCAAAGCGAATGGAAAAAAATTCGCCATCGTCGCCTCTACCTACAACGCGAAATATGTCGACTCGATGTTGAAGGCCGCAGAAATTTTCTTAACCAGGGCGGGCAGTAAAAAGATACGGGTTGTGCGAGTCCCCGGGGCATATGAAATTCCCGTCGTTGTTGCAAAATTGGCTGCCTCAAAAAAGTTTGACGCCATCATTTGTCTCGGCGTGATCATTCGCGGGGCTACGACCCACGCTCAACATATCGGTGAAGCGGTTAGTCAGGCTCTTTCAAACATTCAGGTTCAATACCTCACCCCGGTCATTCACGAAGTGCTTTTGCTGGAGAATGAGCAACAGGCGAACGAACGTTGTTTGAACCCTCAAAGGAACCGCGGCGTTGAAGCAGCAGGCACCGCCATCCGCATGGCCGTGATCATGAACGAGCTCTGAATTAGACGATTTTATGCGCGAATTCCTGCGCTAACACTTCATATGCCGCCGCGCCGGCGCTGTATTTATCGTAATAAATAATAGGTTTTCCGAAGCTGGGAGCCTCGGCCAGTCGGGTGGTCCTCGGAATGACCGTCTCAAAAACCTTGTCGCCAAAATGTTCACGGACTTCCGTCACAACCTGTGTGGACAGCCTCGTGCGGCCATCAAACATCGTCATCACCACTCCGTAAAGTTCCAGGGTTGGATTCAACCCCGTGTCCCGAAGCTGGTTGAGCACCCGGTGAATCATGGAAATACCTTCCATCGCATAATACTCGCACTGCATCGGAACCAGGATGCCCGAGGCTGCGGCAAAAGCATTCAGTGTCAATATCCCGAGCGATGGCGGGCAATCGATAAGGATGTAATCAAAAAGGTCCTGGTTTGCCACTGGGTCAAGGCAGGTTTTAAGGCGATGCAGATGATTCTCTGACCTTGCCAATTCGATATCTGCTCCGCAAAGATCCACTTCACTCGGAATGACCGATAGGTTCTCGAAAGCTGTCGCCTGTATTTTCTCCTCGAGCGATCCCTCTCCGAGCAATGGCCGATAACAACTTGCCCCTTCCAGTTTCTCCAGGCCTACCCCGCTGGTCGCATTCGCCTGCGGATCGAGATCCAGCATCAATATTCGTTTCCCCTGGGATGCCAGACAGGCGGAAAGGTTGACGGAAGTTGTGGTCTTTCCCACCCCGCCTTTCTGGTTGGCAACTGCAATAACTTTCGTCGGCACGTGAAGCATTTACTCCCTTCGGGCTGGAACCGCAAGGCAGGAACGTCTCCCTTTTTGTTTGTATATGGATGCCGGGGACTTTCTACTTGGGGCATGTCGTTCCGCAATGCCAGGAGTTGTATTGGCGGAAACTGGGGTTCGGGTGCAAATTATATAAGTCAGAACATTGGGCAATGAGTGAAATCTTGGTAATAGGTCATCGTAATCCGGATACGGACTCCATTTGTTCGGCCTTGGGTTATGCGGAATTTAAGCGGCGTACTGGAATGGCCAACGCCGTCGCCGCGCGTTGTGGTGATATCAATGACCGCATCGACTTTGTCCTCGAAACGTTTGGAGTCCAGCCTCCGAAGTTTGTTTCCGACGTTTCCCCCAAGGTTCGCGACGTCATGGAATCGAAGGTGGTCAGTGTCAACCGCGAAACGACCGTTGCCGAAGCCATCTCGGTGATGGATGATCGCAAGATTCGGGTTCTCCCCATACTGCTGCCAGATCGCTCCTGCCTTGGCCTCGTTTCCGTTTTCAAGATGGGCCACTTCTTTTTTCCATCCCGCAACCGCCTTGTTGATTCCAGGAAAGTCGTCGCATCCATTCGCAATGTGACCAAGACCCTGGATGCGAAGATGCTCTTTTCCACTGATCCCGAAAGAGAAGATGAACTCATTCTCATGATCGGGGCCATGAACCTGGAATCTTTTGCTAAGAGACTTCCGCATTATCCGCATGAGAAATTGCTCGTCGTCGTCGGAGACCGTCGTGAAATCCAGGAAAAGGCCATTCGTTCCCGCGTTCGCGCCGTGGTGGTGACAGGTGGTTTGGATGTGGATCCCGATATTTTGGAATTTGCCAAACGCAATGAAGTCTGCCTGTTGATCTCCCCCCACGATTCTGTCACGACCGCTACTCTTTGCCGCGCCGCTATCACCGTCGAGCACATGCTTCACGAAGAGTTCCTCGCCTTCCAGGACGATATGTCGCTGGTCGACGCCGAAAGACTGGCCGCCGCTTCGCCCGACCAGGCTTTCCCCGTTTTGGATAGTCATGGTCGCACTATTGGTATTCTTTCCAAATCCGACTTTTTGAAAAAAGTAAATCGGCAGCTGATCCTGGTCGATCATAACGAGCTCTCCCAGGCGGTGAGGGGAGCCGACACGGTCGAAATTATCGAAATTCTCGACCATCATCGAATCGGTTCCTTAACCACCTCTCAACCGATTCTTTTTCGAAACGAACCTGTTGGTTCCACCAGTACGATTGTCGCAGAATCTTTCATTCGCGAGGGCATTGAAATGCCCAAAACTATCGCTTCCCTTCTTTTGGCTGGATTGGTTTCAGACACTCTCAACCTTACTTCTCCAACCACAACCTCCAGGGACGCTCACGTGTTAAAAAAACTGGAGGAGCTTTCTGGAGTCGATGCCACCGCATTTACCGAAAAACTGTTTGCCTCCGGTTCAGTCCTTATTTCCAAACCCGCCGTGCAGGCCATTACCACCGACTGCAAAGAATATGTGGAGATGGACAAAGAATTCAGCGTCGCCCAAATCGAAGAGGTCGGATTCGATCAGTTCTACAAAAGAAAAGCCGAAGTTCAAAAAGCCCTGAACGATTACCGCTCCAGCAAGGATTACTATTTTTCTGCCTTGTTAATCACCGACGTCGTAACCCAGAGTTCAATATTGATTATTTCTGGAAACGAAAAATTTCTAAAAGAAATCGACTACCCCGAGCTGGAGTCAGGACTTTATGAACTCGCCGGCGTGGTTTCACGAAAGAAACAACTGTTGCCTTACCTGACGCATTGCCTTGAGGAAATGCGCCATGAGGGACTCATTTAATATAAAAAAGGATTCTGAGTTTGACTGGATTTTTTAATTTCTAAGGCCATCATTTATTTATGAAACTGATACTTTCAACGCATAACGTGACGCTCACTAAAGCGATCGAAGAACACATCCTTTGCTGCCTCGATAAACTGGAGCATATTGACCGCTGGGCGATTAACGCGCGTGTTATTTTAGAGCAGAGTGCCAGCAAGTCGGGCGACAAGCGCTTTAAAGCTTCCATCCGCCTCATGGTTCCCGGGCCTGACCTCTTTGCCGAAGACACCGAAAGTGATCTCTACGCCGCCATTGATCTCGTTTCCAAAAAAATGGAACAGCAGATTCGCAAACGCCAGGGCAAATTCAAGGCGCGCAAACAATCTGCCTCTGCCAGCAAAAAGCAGCGCCAGGAAAAAGAATTAAGCTAGAGACATATCAAAATGGGGAAACCCTTTCTGCTCCGCGCCCGTGCGGTGGTTCCGATGAGCTCGGATCCCATCGACGATGGCGCGGTAATTATTTTTAACGGCGGGGTGGCGGCTGCTGGGCCCTACAAGGATCTTGCCCACGCCATCCCAAAGGAAGATCGGCGTGATCTCGGCGACGTGATCCTTATGCCTGGCCTCGTCAACGCACACTGCCACCTGGATTACACGGCCCTCGCCGGGTTGATTTTGCCGACGCGCGATTTCCCCGGGTGGGTCAAAACCATCAGTAGTTTTAAGGCAGGCTGGGACTTTTCGGAATACGCTTCTTCCTGGATTTCCGGGGCCAAAATGCTCCTTCGAAATGGCACCACCCTTGTGGCCGATATTGAATCGGTTCCCGAACTCATTCCCTACGTCTGGGATTCAACGCCGTTGCGCATTTTCAGTTTTCTTGAAATGACCGGAGTGCGAAGTCGGCGCCCCCCCTCGGATATCTTGAGCGATGCGCTGGATCTCAAACAATCGGTGGAGGAATCACCCACCAAAAGGATCTTTCTGTCTCCTCATGCACTTTACTCCACAACGCCGGAGTTGATGAAACTGGTCGGGCAGTATATCTCTTCCTCGCGTGAAAGGATAACGACTCATGTCTCCGAATCGATCATGGAGTTCGAGATGTACATGTACAAAAGGGGCACTCTTTTCGACTGGTTAAAATCGCAACGGGAAATGGGAGACTGCGGAATCGGATCCCCGGTCCAGGAAATGAACCGGAACGGTTTGCTGCGCGAAGAAATGCTGGCGGTACATTGCAATTATCTTTGGCAGGGAGACGCGGAACTTCTTGCCCAGACCGGAACCAGTGTTGTGCATTGCCCGGCAAGCCATCAATTTTTCCGACATAAAGCTTTTCCAAGAAATGAATTGCTTCGCGCAGGCGTCAACGTCTGCCTGGGCACCGACAGTTTGGCAAGTTCGCTGGTCAATCGAAATGGCAAAACCGAACTCAGTCTTTTCAGGGAAATGCAAATACTGGCCTCCAATGATTCGACGATTTCCCCGGCTGAGATGCTGCGTATGTGCACCATCAATGGAGCAAAAGCTTTGGGACAGCAGGGGCGCCTTGGTGAAATAAGGCACAACAGCCAGGCGGATATTATCGGCATACCTTTTAGAGACAGCGGCGTTGGGGTTTACGAGGCAATCGTTACTCACGAAGGGCCCGTCTGTTTTTCCATGATTTCGGGCAAGGATTACTCTAGCATGTTAACCGCATGACAAACGTCCAACCCGGAAAGATTGCTGTCGTTACCGGCTCCTCCGGCGGGTTGGGATCTGCCCTCGTCGAAGCTATGGCTGAGGCAGGGTATGTGGTTTGGGCTGGGTTTCACAAAAACCGGATGGATTTTCCCGGGCTAAAAACAGTAATTCCATTTGAACTGGATATCACCAATCCTGTGGCAGTCGCCGAAATGTTCGCCAAAATCGAACTGGCAGCTGGAAATGTTCACGTCCTGGTTAATAACGCGGGAATCGCGCAGGATGATTTCTGTTGGAAAATGGGCAACGAAGACTTCGACCACGTAATGTCTGTCAACCTCGACGGCGCAATGCACTGCTCTCGTGAAGCATTGAAAATCATGGAGAAGGGTTACGACGGACAAATTATCAACGTGGGGAGTTATGCCGGTATTCACGGCGCTATAGGCCAGGCGAATTATGCTGCTTCCAAGGCTGGTCTCGCAGGTTTCACCACCGCGCTGGCGCGCGAAGCAGGCCCTCTTGGAGTTCGCGTCAATATGATTCTTCCCGGCTTGTTGCCCAGCCGGATGACCGCTTCTCTTCACGCGGAAACCCTCGAAGCATTGGTTCAACAAAACGTTCTAAAGCGGATGAATACCCTTTCCGAAGTGGCCGGGTTTGTCGTTCACCTGGCCCGCATGAACAATGTTTCGGGTCAAATCTTCAGCCTCGACAGCAGGATCTCTTCATGGGCTTAAGTGAATTTAACCAGCAGTTGTCCACGGAACTGGACGCTATCCGGCAAAAAAATTTGCTGCGTTTTCTGCGCCGAATCGATTCCCCGCAGGGACCAAAAATCGAGATGAACGGGCGTTCATTGCTCAACTTCTCTTCGAACGATTATTTGGGCCTTGCCAATCATCCACACCTGGTCGAGGCATCCCTAAAAGCGATTCGTGATTACGGCTGCGGCAGCGGCGCAGCGCGGCTCGTATCAGGATCATTAAAGGTTCACCACGATCTGGAGGAAGCTATTGCCTCCTTCAAGCAAATGCCCGCTGCCCTGAGCTTTTCCACTGGATATGCTGCTGCTCTCGGCACCATCGGCGCCATTTGCGATAAGGACGACATCATCGTCATCGATAAGCTGGTTCATGCTTCCGTCGTCGATGCTGCCCGTTTGTGCGGAGCCAAGCTGCGTATCTTCAAACACAACGATTTGAACGACCTTGAAGATATCCTCAAATGGAGCCTTGCGGCGCGAAATAATGAGGGGAAATCAAGTCGTGTATTGGTGGTTACCGAATCTGTCTTTTCCATGGACGGCGATTTTGCCCCATTGCGGGAAATCGTGGAACTGAAGGACAAATATGGAGCTGTGCTCATGGTGGATGAAGCGCATGCCACTGGCATTTATGGAACTTTGGGGCGCGGTTGCATCGACCAGCATGGAGTGCGCGAGCGAGTGGAGATTCAAATGGGTACTCTGGGAAAAGCGCTTGGCGCCAGTGGAGGATTTATTTGTGGGTCGCGTGAACTAATCGATCTTTTAATTAATCACGCCCGCAGCTTCGTTTTCTCCACTGCGTCGGTGCCTGCAGCATCCGCAGCGGCCATCGCTGCACTTCAATGGGTCCAGACAGAAGAGGGCGAAAAAGGTCGAAGTCGCCTCTTTGAAAATATTCACCAGTTTAATGAACTGGTGAAAAGGGAAACAGGAAATGAAGCTTCAGTACGCAATTGTCCTATCCTCCCGGTTATTATTGGCGACGAAGCGCGAGCGATTGTAGTCGCGGAGCGCTTGTTGAATTGGGGGTATTTGGTTCCCGCCATCCGTTACCCGACTGTGGCGAGGGGTAAAGCAAGGCTTAGAGTCACAATGTCTGCGGCCCATTCCACTGAACAGGTAGTCGATTTTTCACTCGAAATCAGAAGGGCATTGCGTGGATAATTCTGCTGATCTGGATAGAAAATTTGTCTGGCATCCCTTCACTCAAATGAGGGACTGGATGCGCGAAGAACCCATCGTGATTGCATCCGGTAAAGGGGCCACATTGACGGATACGAAAGGGAATACTTATCTCGACGGAAATTCTTCCATCTGGACAAACCTTCATGGACATGCGAATCCACTCATCAACAAAGCTGTAGTTTCCCAGTTGAAGCAAATCAGTCATTCGTCCGCATTGGGGCTGGCAAACGTGCCGGCAGCTCACTTTGCCCGGGACCTGGTGGAAGCAACAAACTGCGGATTTCCAGGTAAGAATCAGTTTTCAAAAGTATTCTATTCCGATGACGGTTCCACCGCCATGGAGGTGGCACTTAAGCTATCCTACGAGCACTCGCGAAGAAGCGGCCAATCAAAAAAGCCCTTTTTCCTCTCGCTCAAAGGGGGTTATCATGGAGATACCGTGGGGGCAGTCTCTCTCGGCAGCATCGATCTATTCCACAAAACCTACAAAAATCTGTTATTTAAGACAGACACCACTGAAGCTCCATATTGTTACCGTTGTCCCTATAATCGGGCCAAACCTCAACGGGCGGACGCGAGGACTTATGTAAAATGTGGGAAGGAGTGTTTAGGTTCCCTCGAAAAGAAAGTCGCCAGCCAGGCAAAGACTAAACAACCGTTTACCGCATTCGTTTACGAACCTGTCATTCAAGGTGCCGCTGGAATGATAGCCCAGCCCAAAGGCTGGCTAAAATCGGCTGCGGAAATAACTAAAAGTCACGGTCTTCAGCTCATTGCAGATGAAATCATGACTGGATTCTGCCGAACAGGGCCACTGTTAGCTTCCCACAAGGAAGGCGTGGCCCCGGATTTTGTGAGCCTTGCAAAAGGGATTACAGGTGGCTACCTCCCCATGGCCGCAACCCTCACCACGGAAACCGTCTTCAATTCCTTTCTGGGCGAGTATGGTGAATTCAAATCCTTTTTTCACGGTCATAGCTACACCGGCAATCAATTGGGTGCCGCAGCCGGGCAGGCAAGCCTGGACTTGTTAAAATCAGGCAAAAGCGAATCGCAAAGAGCGGCACTTGAAAACCAATTAAGAACTTCGCTTACCATGCTCTGGGAATCGCCTTTTGTCGGCGACATCCGTCAGGAAGGAACTGTGATCGGCGTGGAGCTTGTCAGGGATTGGAAGACACGCGAAGCCTTTTCATTGACGGACAAAGCAGGAATTCGGGTCTGCCAGAAAATGGCGCAACTGGGTGTCCTCACCCGGCCAATTGGCAACGTGATCGTCCTTATGCCTCCTTATTGCACGACCGCCCGCCAAGCAGACAAAATGGTTTTCGCACTGTCTCACGCCATTCAAAGCGAACTGGGGAATCGTCCTCTTTAATGGGCCTGGCCGTGTTCCTGGATGTATTCCTGTTTAAGCCCAAGTTTTTCGGGGGCATGCAGGACAAGCATTTTCATGCGGACATCTTTTGGAATGTCTTTGGAGGTCAGTTTCGACACAACGATCATTAGAATGATTGCTATTGGAACGGACCAGATCGCGGGCTGTTCGCATAGAATTCGCAACAATGGATGGATTGCCCAAAAATCGTTTAATGGGGCAAAGGCCGAGAAGATCTTTCCCATGGGCCCTTTATCAAGTGCAAGCGTGCTGAAGTTGGTGAGGGCTGCCGATAAAAGGGCACAGATACCTCCGGTCAGCATTCCAGTGGCCGCCCCGCGCATGGTCATGCCGCGCCACCAGACACTCATGAACAAAAGCGGAAAATAGCTCGCCGCCGCGATGGCGAAAGCCTGACCGACCATGAAATTGATTTCCAATGGTT
>JAQGOY010000262.1 GCA_028293375.1 Verrucomicrobiales bacterium
AGCACCGGAATGATTGGGCTTCGGGCGGTTATCCCCAATCCTGAAAATATCCTGATGTCGGGAATGTTTGCGAGGGCTCAGATAGTGGAAGGGGTGACCACCAATGGAATCACTATTCCTCAAAGGACAATCACGCGGGGAGGAGCAGGAATTTCCACAGTGATGGTGGTCAATGATGAGAATAAAGTGGAAGCGAGGAGCATTCAGATCGATCGGACCGTGGGAACAAAAGTGATCGTTTCCAAAGGTTTGAAAGTTGGGGAGCGGATCATTGTGGAAGGTTCGCAGAAAGCTCCGCCTGGGTCGGTGGTGAAGCCAGTACCTTACGTTCCAGCGGCCACCGGCAGCGAAACACCGACGAAAACCAACTAAGAACGATCATGGCACGATTTTTTATCGACCGGCCCATTTTCGCGTGGGTGGTTTCCATTCTCATCATGGTTTTGGGCGGCCTGGCGATAACCCAGTTGCCCATAGCGCAATACCCAAGTGTGGCTCCGCCATCGATTTCAGTGTCGGCAAATTACGCCGGGGCATCGGCCGAAACGTTGAAGGAGACAGTAACGGCGGTTATCGAGCAACAGCTGAACGGAATTGACAACCTGCTTTACATGTCATCGAGCAGCGACGCGGCGGGTTTGGCGACTGTTACTTTGTATTTCCTGCCTGGAACGAATCCCGATGTGGCGCAGGTGCAAGTGCAAAACAAGGTGCAACTGGCAACGCCGAGTTTGCCACAGACAGTGCAGCAGCAGGGTGTGGTGGTGGCCAAGGCAACACGCAACTTCATGATGTTTTTTACCCTTTCCACGGTGGACGACAGCCTGGACGAAGTGGCACTGGGCAATTACATCGCTTCCAGTGTGCTGGATCCGATTCGACGAGTTTCAGGGGTGGGTGAAGCGAATATGTTCGGCTCCCAGTATGCGATGCGGATCTGGATGAACCCGGACAAGTTAAATAGTTTTGGAATGACCCCGGCCGATCTCATCGCTGCCATTCAAAGTCAAAATGCGCAGGTTCCAGTTGGTCAAATTGGGGCCAATCCTTCGGTGAAGGGGCAGCAACTTAACGTCATTTTGCAGGGGCGCACGACATTGCGCACGGTTCAAGAATTCGAAAATATCCTGCTCCGCACAAACCCGGATGGCTCGAGTGTGCGAATGAAAGACGTGGCGCGGGTGGCGCTTGGTGCGGAAGACTATGGGACGAAGGCCCGGGTTAACGGGCATTTGTCAGCGGCAGTGGCGATCAAGCTTTCGCCATCGGCCAATGCCTTGAAGACGGCAGAGGCGGTGCGTAAAAAAGTCACTGACCTTTCGAAGTTTTTTCCGCCGGGGGTGAGGGTCGATTATCCATTGGACACTTCAACCTTCGTGAAGATTTCGATTGAAGAAGTGCTGAAGACGCTGGTGGAGGCTATCATCCTGGTTTTCATGGTGATGTATTTGTTTTTGCAAAACATTCGCGCGACATTGATCCCGACGATAGTTGTGCCAGTGGCTTTGATGGGAACGTTTAGCGCCATGCTGGCGATGGGTTTTACGATCAATGTGCTGACCATGTTTGGGATGGTTTTGGCGATAGGTATTTTGGTGGATGACGCGATTGTGGTGGTGGAGAATGTGGAACGAATCATGGTGGAGGAGGGATTGTCTCCGTTGGAAGCGACTCGCAAAGCCATGGGGCAGATCACAGGCGCGCTGATTGGAATTACGCTGGTGCTGACGGCGGTCTTTATTCCGATGGCTTTTTTCAGCGGGTCGGTGGGGACGATCTACCGACAGTTTTCACTGTCGCTGGTTTCTTCGATGCTATTCTCGGTTTTCCTGGCGATGTCGCTGACCCCGGCATTGTGCGCGACTTTGTTGAAGCCGATTCCAAAAGGGCACAAGCATGAGAAGGGAGGCTTTTTTGGGTGGTTCAATCGAAGTTTTGCAAAGGCTACCAATAAGTATCAATCCTCCATTGGCGGAATCCTCAAGCACAATTGGATATCCATGGGAGTTTTCGTGGTGATCATCGTCCTGGTGGGCGTGATCTACGTGAGGATGCCGTCCTCCTTTTTGCCGGCAGAGGACCAGGGCTACTTTATTACAAATATCCAGTTGCCGGTAGGTGCGGCACAGGAACGAACAGACCAGGTATTGAGGCAGGTAGAGGAATACTTTTTGAAGCAGCCGGAAATCGAGAGTTTCATCACGGTGGCTGGCTTTAGTTTCAACGGGCGTGGGCAAAACTCGGCACTTTCTTTTGGCCGTCTCAAAGATTGGAGCCAGCGCAAAGGTGCGGCGCACACGGTGCAGGCTGTAATCGGGCGTGCGGCAGGCAAATTTGCGGCGATCAAGGATGCAATTATTTTCCCACTCAATCCACCCGCAATTGCGGAGTTGGGCAACTCGACGGGGTTCGATTTGCAATTGCAGGACCTGGCGGGACTGGGACATGAAAAACTATTAGCTGCACGAACTGAATTATTGCAGAACGCGGCAAAGAATCCGCTCTTGTTTGGAGTTCGAGTGCAGGGATTGGAAGATGCGGCCCAGATGAAAATCGATGTGGACGAAGGCAAAGCCAGCGCTCTCGGGGTGGCCCTCGCCGAAATCAATACCACACTGCAAACAAGCCTTGGTTCCAGCTATGTGAACAATTTCATCAATGGAAACCGGGTCCAGCGTGTGTTGGTTCAGTTGGATGCGCCCTTCCGAATGTCACCGGATGACGTGAAGAGAATTTATGTTCGCAATCGCATAGGCACGATGGTGCCGCTTTCTGCGTTTACGACGGTGAGATGGATATATGGATCGCCGCAATTGCAAAATTACAACGGGTTCCCTTCTTATGAAATCGTGGGCGGGGCGGCGCCGGGTAAAAGCACGGGTGATGCGATGAATGAAATGGAAGCGTTAATTGGAAAATTGCCAGCGGGTATCGGTTTCGAATGGACCGGGCAATCTTACGAGGAGCGGCTTTCCGGTTCGCAGGCCCCCATGCTCTATGGGATTTCGCTGATGGTGGTATTTCTTTGCCTGGCGGCGCTTTACGAAAGCTGGTCGATTCCTCTATCGGTGATTCTGGTGGTTCCGTTGGGGGTTCTGGGAGCGCTCGTGGCGACGATGCTGCGAGATTTGCCAAACGATGTTTATTTCAAAGTCGGGTTATTGACCACGGTTGGGTTGGCGACGAAAAACGCGATTCTTATTATTGAGTATGCGAAGGACCTTCAGGCAGAGGGAAAGGGCCTTATTGAGGCGACCCTGGAAGCAGTGCATTTGCGCTTAAGGCCGATTTTGATGACTTCATTTGCTTTCATATTGGGAGTAATGCCGCTGGTCGTGAGCACTGGTGCCGGCTCGGCAAGCCGTAATGCCATCGGGACAGGGGTGGCGGGGGGGATGTTCGCGGCCACGGCAATAGGCATTTTTCTGATACCGGTATTTTACGTGGTGGTGAGGCGAATTTTTAAACCGAGGCAGAAAGCTGTTCCAGGTTCATCGACTGCAATTCATGGCGGCGAAAAGGACCAAACTGTATGAGCAAGAATTTAGTGATCATGCTTGGGTGTGGTCTGGTTTTGGGTGGTTGCACGTTCATGCCGAAGTATGAGCGTCCAACGGCTCCCATCCAGGAAGCCTGGCTGAACGGAAGCAGTTCGACGAATGGGACGAACGGAACTGCGGAGCAAATGGATTGGCGGGAGTTTTTCGACGATCCGCGTTTACAGCAGCTCATCGCCATCGCGTTGAAGAATAATCGTGATTTGCGGGTGGCGGCGTTGCGGGTGGAAGAAGCGCGAGCGCAATACCGAATCCAACGGTCTGAATTGTTCCCTGGAGCCCAGGGGGGCGCGAGCCTTGTGCGACAAAAGACCTCCGGGGTCGCGACTGCCTTCGGCGGTGGAACGATTCTGAATACTTATAGCGTGGACGTGGGAGCGGCGTATGAAGTGGATCTATTTGGGCGGGTGAGGAGTTTAAAGCAGGAAGCTCTGGAGCGATATTTTGCGAGTGACGAAGCTCGCAAGAGCGTGCAAATGGCGCTGGTTTCCCAGGTTGCGACGGAATACCTGACGCAGTTGCGATTACGTGAGGCTAAGGCCATTGCGAACCAAACCCTGCAGGCCGTTCAGGCATCTTATAATCTCATCCAGAAAAGTTTTGAAGCGGGAGCGGCTTCCGAACTGGATTTGAGAACGGCGGAAGGGCAGGTTCAGACCGTCAAAGTGGCTTCGGCGAGTTTTCTGCAATCCTTGGCAGAATCTGAAAACGCGCTGGTGGTATTGATTGGGCAGCCGTTGCCTGCTGATCTTCCCACGGGTAAAGCGTTTCGAGATCAAAGCCTGCTGACCGATTTGCCGCTTGGAATACCCTCGGAGGTGCTGCAACGCCGGCCGGACATCCTGGCGGCGGAACACACTTTGAAAGCGGCCAATGCGGACATCGGCGCGGCGCGGGCGGCCTTCTTTCCAAAAATTGTTTTGACAGGGTCGGCGGGAACAGCGAGTGCCAAGCTGGGTGACTTATTTTCGGGCCCGTCCGCCACGTGGAGTTTTTCACCACAAATCACTTTTCCTATTTTCGATATCGGGAGCACACGGTCAAAGCTGGACATCTCAAAAATCGAGAAAAGCATCGAGATAGCCAATTACGAAAAGGCGATACAAAATGCTTTCCGCGAAGTGGCGAATGGGTTGGCGACGCGGTCCATATTGGATGACAAGTTGAGAGCGCAGGAATTGCTGTTGAGCGCGCAACAAAAGCGGTTTGACTTGACAACGGCTCGCTACAAACAAGGGGTGGACAACTACGTTGACGTGCTGCTCGCGCAACAGGATCTATTTGCTGCACAACAAAATCTATTGCAATACCAGATGGCCCGGCTATTGAATTCGGTGACACTTTTCCGATCGTTGGGTGGAGGGTGGAAAGCAGAGCCAATACATGAGTGACAAGCCCGGGGATGAAAACTCGGCCATTTTCTGCGTTTCTGTAGGATTCCCGGGCCCGCAAATCGAAGCGATCATCACCTAAATGACCTTTTACCGGCGGTTTAACATAAACTTGCTATTCCCGATAGGTGTAAGCATTAATATGCGCGGCTTGCATGGACAGGATCAATTTGCTCCTCGTTGAAGACAATGAGGATGATTACGCAATAGCACTTCACACTTTGGGAAAAGTTCCCGAGGTGGCTTATGATGTTACCTGGGTTCGATCCTCGACTGAAGGAGTCAAGCACCTGCTTAGCAATTCATTCGATGTTTGCCTTCTGGACAACCGTGTCCAGGGTGGGACAGCAGTCGATTTTTTTCGAAGCATCCATTCACAGGGAGTATCCATCCCGATCATTGTCCTGACCGGTGAATCCGAGAAGGGGATCGACTTTGAGTTGATTCAACTGGGAGCGTCGGATTACCTGGAAAAGAATTCCATCACTTCCCAGCTCTTGCACCGATCGATTCGTTATGCGATGGAGCGAAGGCGAGGGGAGGTGGCGTTGGGAATTGCCGAGGGGCGGTCCAATTTTTTCCAAAAATTGATCGATCAAACCAATGATACAATCATGGTCATTTCACCACAAACAGAGTTGTTTGTGTACGTAAACGACCAGGCGTGCTCCAACCTGCAGTATTCACGGGAAGCTATCCTGGGGATGAGGGGAAACCAGATTACATCCGACCCTCGGAATGTCCTATCGCGGGAGCACATTGCGGAGATCATTAGCAAGCAGGGGGTTATCTGTGAAACATTTTTTCAAAGGAAAGACGGAACGGTTTATCCGGTGGAAATCAACATCCGGGTGGTGGGGCAGGAACCGCTTCAATACCTGGTTGTGATCGGCAGAGACGTGAGCGAAAGAAGACAGTTGCAGGAACGATTGAGCAACATGCAACGGCTGGAGTCAGTGGGAAAACTCGCCGGTGGAGTGGCACATGACTTTAACAACCTGCTGACGATCATGCACGGCCACCTGGGGTTTGTGTCCACGTTTCCACTCCCGAGCGAAGTGGTGGACCATTTAAGCCAGCTCACATTGACGCTGGACCGGGCGGCAAATCTAACGCGTCAATTACTGTCATTTGGACGAAGGCAATTCTTAAATCCAAAAACCATAGAACTGGAAAAAGTCATCGCCAACACCCTGAAAATGATTTCTCGGATCCTGGGTGAAGATGTTCGTTTGAGTTTCCAGCTTGAGAGCAGTGACTTGAAGGTGGATGTCGACCCAAGCTTGATTGAACAAATCATTGTCAATCTGGTGACCAACGCCCGGGACGCCATGCCCCAGGGGGGCACTCTGACCATTAGTATCCAGTCGCGCCGAATTGAAGATGCGTTCGTGAAAAAGTATCCGGAGGCTAGAACCGGCACTTTCGCCTGTATCCGCGTTGAAGATACCGGAAAGGGAATTTCTGCGGAGAGTTTGCCACGTTTGTTTGAACCATTTTTCACGACCAAAGATATCGCGAAGGGAAGCGGACTCGGGCTGGCGAGCATCTACGGACTGACTCTTCAGCACGGGGGTTTTATAACGGTGGAGAGCACGCTAGGGCAGGGAACGGTATTCGAAGTTTATCTGCCGATGTCCAAGCAGAACCTGAATTCGCCGGTAAAAACCGCGCCGGTGCTGGCGAGGGCCAGGGGAGAATTGATCCTGGTGGCAGAGGACGAATTTCTTTTGCGTGACTTACTGCAAAAAATTCTGGAATCCCATGGGTATCGAGTTTTGGCGGCGGCAACGGGGCCGGAAGCTTTGGGACTCTGGCTGGAGCACGGCAAGGATGTTCAACTATTATTAACGGATATTATTATGCCGGGGGGCATCACTGGATTAGAACTGGCGGAGCGTATCCTTCTGGACCGGCCCGACCTCTCCATTCTTTATACCAGTGGCTACAGCCCGGAAGTGGTGGGCAAAGGAATTCTAAGGAAAGGTATTAATTTCCTGGCGAAGCCCTACACTTCCGAACAACTTTTGACGCAGGTGTCGGTTTGCCTTGGATACCAGGTTTAAGGGAGCCGTTTCGCTCGAGTGGATAGGGCCATTTAGCCCCCTTTTTGAACTCTATTCAAATCTCCTACGTATTCGCCTTGATTGATTTATCCATTATTCGTCCCTAAGGTTTCCCAGAGCTTCATAGTAAGGCTCGTTTTTCGATCAGCGGCTCCCGAGTGGGAGCCGTCTTACTAAGTAATATAACTGCGGAGAACACATGATAACCTGCAAAGAATGCGGAGCTCTGAATTCCTCTTCCAAGATCATTTGTGGAAGATGTGAACTTCCGTTAAGAACCCGACTGGGTCAATTTCTGGCTGATCGGATGGATAAGGAAATGCGTTTTCGCCTGGTAGTGAGTGCAGTGGTGTTGGGTGGGGCGGTGTTCCTACTTATTTTGATCGACCTGCTGGGAATTTGACGTCTAACCAGAGAGAGAAATCTTAAGCTGAGATCTCCAGAACCAAACGGGAAGAGCGGAAGTTTCAGAAAGAAAGTCCTGGCTATGTTGTTGGTGTTGCGTTCTTTACGAGTTTTTAAAACAGCAGAGACACCCTCCTGGGTATCTCTGCTGTTTTTAAGATATTAGCCTCTGATGATTCGATTTCAGATTGCTATTTCTTATTTCGCTCCCTGATCTATCCAGGCGCGAACCAAGCCCACCTGTTCTGCGGTCAGAGGAGCAGGCGCCGGACCTCCGCCAGGACCACCACCGCCGAAGCCACCAGGTCCCCCTTGGCCGCCCGGCCCGCGCTGTCCGCCAGGACCTCCGAAATTGGGTCTTGGCAAGGCTGCGGAGAGGCCTTCACGCAGTTTGGTTTCATCAATCATTCCGCTCTTTTCGGTATCCCATTGTTTGAACCAGTGCGAAAACGTTCCTTTTAATTCCTCCCGTGTCAGCGATCCATCTTTGTCTGCATCAAGCGCACCAAAAAATGACTGACCAACAAAGCCACCGGGCCCGTTGCCACCAGGACGAGGACCATTGCCCCCAGGGCCATTGGCGTTTGGCGGAGCGCCTGCCCCGGGTTGTCCCTGTCGGACTGGCATCCAGGCGCTAACTTTTGTAGTGATTTGTTGTTGGCTTAACTTGCCGGTTTTCGCGACATCCAATTCATCGAAGATTTTGTCGGCCAGGCTGCTGAGCTCCTCCAGGGACAGTTGTTTATCGCTATTTGTGTCAGCCTCTTTTAACAACCCCTGCGAAAGCATTGCCCCGGGGCCGGCAAATCCCCCCGGGCCGCCGGGACCGCCCGGTCCACGGCCGCCGCGTTTGGGTGGCATGGCCGTTTCATCATCCAGCTGAGACACGGCAAGGACGAGTGAGCTGTCTTTGCTGTTTCCAGCTGAAACGATTTTGCCATCCTCGCTGCCTTTAAGCACAGCGGCAAGAGAGTCCAGACGCAGTCCAGCCTTGGGCCTTTCTGCACCGTGACAGCGGAGGCATGATGCTTCGAAAATAGGTTTGATGTCGTGTTCGTAAGTCAATCCCTGCTTCTGGGATGCGGGAGGCATTTTGGATAAATCGACCGTAGCGGCCCAGGCAGGCGCGATAAAAGTGACCACACCGAGGATGATAATTCTAGATTTGATTTTCATGTTGTCTATCGTTACGCCCAAAATGCACGATGCCGAATTAAGCTGGGATTAAGTCGCAGAAATTTTTGAAACTGTGAGGAATCGAGATGGAAAATTAATCCTGTCTTAATCATTGTCGAGGTAAGTTCGAGTCGTTGGGTGGCCCCAGCCCTTTTGTGGTCGGTCGGCATGGAATTATTGAGGTCATGAGAATACTCATCGTTGAAGACGAACCGAGGTTGCTGCGCAACCTGGCCAGGGCATTGCGTGAGGAAGAGTACGCGGTGGATACGGCGGAGCGCGGGGATGAAGGCATATTTAAAGCGGAGAGCTGTAATTATGACGCGATTGTGCTGGATGTCATGCTGCCAGGAATGGATGGCTGGCAATTCCTCACACGGCTTCGCAAAACGAAACAAACGCCGGTGCTGATGCTCACTGCGCGGGACGCGCCACCGGACCGGGTCAGGGGACTGGATACGGGAGCGGATGATTACCTGGTGAAGCCGTTTGACCTGGCTGAATTACTGGCGAGGATTCGCTCGATTATTCGGAGAGCATCTGGAAATGCGAACCCTTGCCTGGAATTGGGAGACGTGATGATCGACCCACGGGCTCGTTCCGTAACTTTCGCGGGCGACGCAGTGACTTTGACTGCGAGGGAATATTCCATCCTGGAATACCTGGCTTTGCAACGTGGGCACGTGGTAACCCGGACGGAACTCTATGAGCATTTGTTCGATGAGAACGAGGACACGTTGTCGAATCTGCTGGATGTTCACATTTTTAGTATTCGCAAAAAAATTCGACCCGACATTATCAAGACACGCCGGGGAGACGGCTATTATATAGAAGAATAACAGCCATGTTTACCCATTCCATTCGGTGGCGGTTGCAACTCTGGCTGGCTTTCCTTCTGGTGTGCGTCCTGAGCGGATTCGGATTGACGGTCTATCAGCTGCAAAGAATTACCCAGCTCAATCAGTTGGATGAAGCGTTGAAGCGCCGGGTCGCGGCGTTGAACCTGACTGTTAGAGGTGGCCCGATGATGGAATTTTTTCGTCGGTCGGATACCGACAAAGGTCCGGGACCGAGGGATTTTCCGTCCGGTGGGTTCAACTCTGGTTCGAGGGAGCGGCCTTATGGACCACCGCATGGCCCGGGATTTATGCCGGGCGAAAAAAGGGAGGTTCGCCTTTCGCCGGAAACCGCTGCGCTCTTTTCGGGTTCGCAGCCCGGAGCTTTTTATTTTTCCGTTTGGTCCCGGGATAGCAATCTGTTGGCGAGAGCTGCGGGGGGACCCACCAACGTGTCGTTACCGCCGGGCATGGGACGTGACACCAGTCTCCATGCGGGAATTCGCGGTAAAAATCGCGAAGCTTATCAATTCACGGAATTGGGCGACTGTATTTTGGTGGGACGTTCGCTTATTCCGGACTGGGATGCAGAGAGCAGGCTGGCATGGATGCTTTTGGCGGCTGGTGGAGGAGTGCTGGCTTTGGGATTGAGCGGGGGCTGGCTGCTGACGACTCGGGCCATACGTCCTGTGGAAGAAATCAGTGCGGCAGCGAGCCGAATATCCGCAGGGAATCTCTCTGAGAGAATCACCACTTCGGAACCGAACAATGAGCTGGGAAGGCTCGCGGGAATATTAAATAATACTTTCTCAAGGCTTGAAACGGTCTTTAACCAGCAAAAGCAATTCACGGCGGATGCGGCCCATGAATTGAGAACGCCAATCGCAGTTCTGATTTCCGAGGCACAGGTCATGCTTTCGCGTGAGCGGACCCCCTCGGAGTACAAGGAAAGCCTGGAGACGTGCCTGGATACAGCGCAGCAATTGAGACGGCTCACGGATTCGCTCCTGGAACTGGCGCGGACCGAAAGCAACCAGTTCGATAGTGATCGCTCCAGGGTCGACGTGTCCGAAGTGGCGCGAGATTGTGTGGAGCGGTTGAAACCTCTCGCGGCTGAACGCAACGTCGTTCTGAAAACGGAGCTAAATCCAGGTGAAGTCATCATCAATTCGGATCGCCTCGTCCAAATTCTAATCAATCTCCTGAGCAATGGAATTCATTACAACAAACCGGGCGGCGAAGTTTTGGTGAAGACGGTCAATGAAACCGGAAAAATATCGATTATTGTCCAGGACACCGGCATTGGAATACCTGAGGAGGATTTGCCACGTATTTTCGATCGGTTTTATCGTGCAGACAAATCGAGATCACGCGCGGAGGGCCGAGCCGGGCTTGGGCTGGCAATTTGCAAGGCCATTGTCGAGGCCGAAGGCGGGGAATTGAGCGTGGAGAGTAAACTGAATGTCGGCACCACCTTCAAAGTCCTGTTCCCAGGCGCCGCACCGAGAGCCAGGAACATTCAAGTCGCACCGTGATGTTTCCAGCAAAAGGTGCGAGCCTGATGATCTGAATCACGTTTAAAAAGGATTTGCATTGTTGAATAATTTTAGTTCGTTTGTCGCACTCTCTGGTTGACGATCTTAGTAATGGTATTTAATCATCTCCTCTGACGTATTTGTCACCCATTGGCTTGATCGTTTTTTTGTCGAGCTCGTGTTCTATTGCAGTTCAACAAAGATTGGTTTAACTCAATTATGAACTCCTCCTTGCTGGTGCTCATGTTCAAAAGGCGCAGGCTCGTTTGCGCTGGGTTTTGTATGCTTATGGCAGCGTTGCCGGTTATTGGACAGACGCTGAACCCTTACTACGCTAATGATTACAATGTGCGTTCCTTGAACGTGGTGCCGGGTCTCCCAGGGAGTGCCGGGGGGCTTAGTTTCAAGGCGGGTGATCCCAATAAACTTCTGATCGGCGGCAATGCCAACAGTTCGTCGGCTAAAGTTTTTCAGATTGATGTGGTGCGCGATGGCAATAGTCATATTACAGGCTTTACGGGGACCGCAGTGGCCGTGGCCGATGCAGGAGGATTGAACAGCGGAGGTATTGATGGGGGGCTGGCGTACGGTCCAGGCAACGTGTTGTGTTTCACGAGTTATTCGGATAACACCATGGGGCAGATCAAGCCAGGCAGCAGCATTGTCTCCCGCTACATCGAGCTCACACCGCTTGGGGTTGGGTCCTCGGTGGGAGGATTGGTATTCGTCCCACCGGGCATTCCTGGAACGGGAAAGCTGAAGCTGCTGTCTTACAATACGGGGAATTGGTACGGGGCCACAGCAACGCCCGATGGGAATGGAACCTTTAATGTGGCGGTGGATGGCAAAGTCGTCCCGATCGGCTCCGGGCCTGAAGGAGCGTTTTACGTGGCTGCGGGGAATCGGCTCTTTCCGAAGGCAAGTGTTTTGGTTGCCGAATACTCTGCAAGCGATATTGCTGCCTATGAGGTGGATACGGACGGCGATCCCATCCCTGCAAGTCGTCGTCAATTCATGACCGTCGGCGGTCCAGAAGGAGCGGCAGTGGATCCTCTGACGGGTGATTTCTTGTTTTCTTCGTTTACGGGCGGCAGCCAAATCATCGCGGTGGGAGGATTTTTAACTCCTCCGCCAACGGTGCAATTGACTTCTCCGGCTGATGGGGCTTCGTTCGGTGCGCCTGCGACTGTGACACTGACGGCGGATGCGGCCCAGCCCAACGGAATTATTACCAATGTTCGGTTTTTTGTGGGAACGGACCCGGTGGGAAATGATGACCAGGCGCCCTATTTCGCCAGCGCGAGCCGACTGGCGGCGGGAAATTATCTTGTCTCGGCAGTGGCGACTGACGGGAGCGGCCGCACAGCCACTTCAAGTGTGGTCAATATCACAGTGACCAACATTCCACCTCAGGTCACGCTCACCAACCCCGTTAATAGTGCGAGCTACCCGCTTTGTTCGAGCTTCACACTGATTCCGGAGATCATTGCTGGAAGCGGTTCGATAACGGATGTGACGTTTTATAACGGAACGACGGTGATGTTCACCCGACTGGCTCCTCCCTACACGTTCATCGTGACGAATGCGATGGAGGCCGCTTATGCGTTTAGTGTGCGTGTTCGTGACAGTGTTGGGCAAAGTGTGACCTCGAAGATTGTGAACGTGACCACGGTGAATCCGCCATTGCACACGCTGATCGGCGGGTTCGAGTCTCCGGGTCAAATCGAATTTTGTTTTACCGGAATTCCAGGGACAAATTATGTATTTGAAGCGACGGCGAATTTATTTGAGCCGATTGTCTGGGTGCCGGTGCAGACCAGCCGGGTGGTGAACAGCGCGCTGATTTTCAGCGATTCGAATGTGAATAGTTTCAAGCAACGATTTTATAGGGCGAGAGGAAGGACGGATTAGGGACGTCCATAACCCCGATTCATGTTCGCGTCCACGACCGGCCCGGCTGTAAAACTTGAAGAACCAACTGGGGGCAGGAATTTGAAACTATATATGCAGTTTCATCGTTGCAACAAGGTTTGCTCTGGATCAGTGTTTTGGCAGCGCCAGCCATTTTTGATCCCTAATGCTTGACTCTGCCACT
This sequence comes from Verrucomicrobiales bacterium, assembly GCA_028293375.1. GTDB lineage: Bacteria > Verrucomicrobiota > Verrucomicrobiia > Limisphaerales > JAQGOY01 > JAQGOY01. The sequence goes on from JAQGOY010000262.1 coordinate 13,062, forward strand.
CTGGGTGGGCGAAGTTCATCGGACGGGGACGTCGCTGTCCTGTCGCATCAAAGGGTTCGGGGTTTTTAAATCCCGGAGGTCGCTGAATGGTCGGGCCGCCATTCACGAATTGTCGCGCCGTGTTGTTATGAACTTTTTACATTGGCTCCTGCCGAAACCCCTACCGAAGGTTTTGCTCTTCGCTTTATTACCTTCGAAATATTCCCCAAATCAGCCTTAATTTGTTATGGATTCTTTCGTTCCGGGAATAAGCCTGGTTGAGCCACATCCCCTGATGACTCTGCCATTTCTGGTGATGCTCATTGGAATCGCTGTGATGCCCTTTGTTCATGCGCATTGGTGGGAAAGATACCTTCCATGGGTGGTTGCCGGGCTAGGGAGCGTTACTGTTGTTTATTATGTTTTCAGCCTGCACAACGGGCTGCGCATGGTTCATGCGGCCCATGAATACGTGAGTTTTATGGTTTTGGTGGGCTCCCTCTTCATCGTTTCTGGAGGAATCCATATTGAAGTCAAGGGGGAGGCGAAGCCGTGGCTCAACTGCCTCTTTTTAGTCGTTGGAGCTCTGGCGGCAAATCTGATCGGCACCACGGGGGCTTCGATGCTGCTTATTAGGCCTTGGATACGGATGAACAAATACCGATTCACGGGCTTCCATCTGATCTTTTTTATTTTCATCGTCAGCAACGCTGGCGGGGCGCTTACTCCGATTGGGGATCCCCCCTTGTTTCTTGGCTATCTCAAAGGCGTTCCCTTTTGGTGGGTGGCACAAAATTGCTGGAAGCCCTGGCTGGTCATGGTGGGTGGATTGATCACTGTATTTTACTTTTTGGATAGACGGAATTTTCTACGTGCTCCCGCTTCGATTCGCGAAGTGGAAACTGGAAAGCAGTATTGGAAAGTGGAGGGTGGAGTAAACTTTCTCTTTTTGATTTTAATTGTTGCGGCGGTGTTTATCAAGAAACCGAATGGATTCAGAGAGTGCTTGATGGCGCTGGCGGCAGTGGGATCCTGGTTTTTGACACCGAGCCGAGTGCACGAGGCTAACCTGTTTACCTTACGGCCTATTCGCGAAGTGGGGTGGCTATTCCTGGGGATATTCGCCACTATGGCACCGGCGTTGGATTATTTGCAGGCACATGCGGGCAGTTTGGGGTTGAATTCAGATTCGAAATACTATTTGTGCACCGGTTCTCTCTCGGCGGTTTTGGACAATGCGCCGACGTATCTGGCATTTCTTGCGACGGCGATGGGGAATGCTCATTTAAACCTGGAAAATCCCCAGGATATACAGGCATTTTCTGTGAGCCACGTTGGAGAACTGATGGCTATTTCGCTTGGCTCCGTTTTTTTCGGCGCTTTCACTTATATTGGAAATGGGCCAAACTTATTAATCAAAGCCATGGTCGAGGAGATGAAGATAAAGACGCCGAGTTTCTTTTCCTACGTGATTCGATATTCGTTTCCTGTTTTGTTTCCGTTAATTATTCTGATCTGCTGGATGTTTTTCTCACAATGAAAGGGTATGGGCCGATCAGGCCTGGATTGTCGGCGGGGGGTGAGGCCGTTTGCGAAGGTGAAAACAAATGCATTCTTTTGTAGGCCTGCCGGATATTTCGCTGGCCATCGGTAGCCTGCCTTAAAGATCAGGGTGCCCCCTATTTGCTAAAAACACATTTAAGGGGGACTATGGAGCCCGGCATTCCGCAAAAGGTATTTGCAAATGCTACCCAGCGCCAGATGCACGCAGTTACTCCAGTATCGCTATTGTTGGTGGAAGATTCGAGCGACGACGCCTTCTTTTTTAAAAGGATGCTCAAGAAGACTGGGCTTCTTTGTAATTTTCAACATGCCAGCGATGGGGGTAAGGCGGTGGAGGCGCTTGAACTCGCGTTTAAAGGCAATGGCATTGACCGCAGTAAACCCAATCTAATTTTCCTGGATCTTAAAATGCCAGTAATGAATGGTTTTGAAGTTTTGGCGTGGATAAAGGGTCAGCCATTTTCGCAAGAACTTTCGGTGATCGTATTGAGCGGTTCCGATGATTCGTCTGACCGTCTAAAAGCGACGGAGCTGGGAGCCCGAGATTACCTGGTAAAGCCAATTAACGCGGCCAGTATTCAAGAGAAAATTCATTTATTTAATTCCAAGCGTGACCAGGAAAGGAAGGACCCTTCCTGAATCCAGACCTTCAACCGGAACTCCTCGACGATTTCTTTGGGGAATGCGATGAACATCTGACGGCCATCAGGGAGGCTCTCGTGCACCTGGAGGAAGGAACGGAACTAACCCGTGTGGACGCAGCAGTAATCGAAGAATTGTTCCGTAGGTTTCATTCTTTTAAAGGAATTTCCGCGATTGTCGGCTTGCAGGAGGCGGAAAGCCTGGCGCATGCAACGGAAGATGTTCTGCGCGGATTAAAGCAGGGCAAAATCGAAGTGAACCAAAAACTGGTAGACCTGTTGATGAGTTCCACCCAGTTTCTGGAACAATCAGTGCTTGCATTCCGAGCGCAGAAACCACAATCCAATCCCGGTCCCCTGATCAAAGATCTTTCTGCACTTGATGCAAGCGCCTCGACTTCACACTCCGCTGGCAAGTCGGTTTCAAAACGTCGCAAAGCAGATTTTGAGCAAGTGGCTTCTGTTCCGCGTGAAGATATCGGCCTGCTTAAGTGGAAGTGTACTTTCATCCCAAGCAAAGTTCTCGACGAAAAGGGAATCAACGTCACCTCGGTGCGGGAAAAATTATCTGCGATTGGTGAGATCGTCAAAGCCACTCCGCAAGTTCGCGGGGAAGGGTTAGTGGCTTTTGAATTCATCCTCGTTACCAAAGAAACTCCTTCTGATGTGGCGGATTGGGAAGCATCCGGAATTGTCACGGAATTGATGGATCAACCCCGCCCGGACCAGGCTGTTTCAGGTTCTAGCGCGCCTTCGGTTGCTTACGAAATTGAACAGAACCCTTTCATTGCTCCGTCTCATGTGATTCGAGTCGATTTGAAGCGGCTGGACGAACTGATGCGAATCGTAGGAGAGATGGTTATCCAAAAATCACGATCAGACCAGGTTTTGACTCTTGCCTCTCGGGGAAGAGGGACGGTTGAAGTTTCGGTGCTTAAAGAGTCCAATTTGGTGCTGACCAGAAATTTGCGCGATCTTCGGCAGGCTCTGATGAAAGTCCGGCTGGTGCCAGTGGCTGAAATTTTTGCGCGAATGCCATTCGTGACGCGGGATTTGAGCAGGGAAACCAATAAGAAAGCGCGGCTCGTCCTCCGGGGTCAGCAGACAGAGATCGACAAATACCTGATTGAAAAACTGAAAGAACCGTTGCTGCACCTGGTGAGAAATGCTTTTGCCCATGGCATCGAGAATCCGCGTGAAAGAATTAAAGCGGGCAAACCGGAAGAAGCGACCATTGAATTAAAAGCATCGACCATCGGTGATTCTGTAATCATCCAGATTCGAGATGATGGGCGTGGAATCAACCGGGAAGCTGTCACTAAAAAAGCACGAGCGTTAGGAGTTTTCGTTCCGGAGGTTTTGGACAATCGGGCGTTGCTGGACATTTTATGCGGGGCTGGTTTCTCGACCCGTGAGGAAGCGGATCGCGCAGCTGGGAGAGGAGTGGGTATGGCGGTCGTTCGCAAAACGATCACAGAGCTGGGCGGCACAATTATGTTGGAGACAGTGGCAGGAAAGAGCACAGAGTTCACGCTCCGCATGCCGCTGACGCTGGCGATTGCCGAAACGATAATCGTTTCTTCCGGCGGCCAAACTTGCGCTATTCCACAGAGCTTTGTTCTCGAAGTATTGAGGATTGAATCCAGTGACATCCGGTCAGTGAATAGGGTGGACGCTATTCCTTACAGGGACGGAATTCTGCCGGTTATCCGGTTGGAATCGATTTTTGGCCTTCAGCCTGAACCCCGCAAAGCGTGGTTTGTGCTCGTGCTTACCTGCGAAAAAGGGAGTGTAGGTTTGGTTGCAGAGCAGATTCATGGACAGAAAGAAGTCGTGGTGCGCGCCATGCAGGATCCTTTAATCCAGGTCTCCGGTGTAAGCGGAGCCACTGAGCTGGGGGATGGAAAGCCCGTATTGATTCTCAATGCGGCCGAGCTGTTCAACGGCGCCGTGAGGCCTCCACAGAGAATTCCAGTTGAAGCCAAGAAAGAGGAAGAACCAGCGTTATGAATGCCGTAGGTGAACCACATGTCTTGTTTGAAGTCGCAGGGAGCACCTATGCGATCCCGAGCAAAATGGTAAAGCATATCGACATGGTGGAGCATGTCACCCTGGTGCCGAATGCAAACCCTGCCATTGATGGCGTCGTATTTTCCCGAGGGCAAGTGATCCCGGCGCTGAATCTTCGGGCTCGATTTGGATTCGAGCGTGAAAAAAATTCGATTACCAGCCGCATTATTTTTACCCATTTCCAAAACCGCACGGTGGGCCTTTTGGCGGATGCCGCGCGCGAGTTTCTTTCCATTCCTGCCGAGTCCGTAAGGCCTGTGGAAGAAACATTGACCGGAATTTCCGGAAGTTATTTGAAGGGCGTCGCGAAAATTGGCAGTCGGCTCATCTTGCTGCTGGATATGCAGAACGTGCTGGACCTCAGCGATCTGCCGGGAGTGGCGGCTCCGGGGGAAAGGGCGAAATCGACCCACATCAAGGCTCACATTAGTTCCTAACTTTTACCATTATGCAAAAGCAACGCACAGACATTCGAAAACAGGGTCGGTTACTTGAGGAAACGACCGGGCATGTGGAAACGCTCGCTCTTTCCC
>JAQGOY010000011.1 GCA_028293375.1 Verrucomicrobiales bacterium
CCTAACCCAGGCGCGCTAACAAACAGAAAATCAAAAAAATCGGGGACGGTCTCTCACGAAACCGTAAGTCCGGATTACTCCCAAAAATAAAATTGAAAACCCTTGGCTATTGTTTCCAGCAAAAACCGCGCGACAATCCAAGGTGCTAAAAGAAATAAACCAATAGAACCCTGACCCAGAAACTTGCAAGTGCATTAGCAACCAGGAAGTGCCTGTGAAACCACGAAATGCGTCAAAACCGGTCGCGACAGCGACGAGCCGAGAGAGTGTCCCCTGGTGGGGCCATGACGGGGAAGCAACAAAGGTCCCGGCCAGTTTTCACGGATTTCGTTCCGTAAAAATTCGTAGTCTACGACGAGAGAAGCATCCAACCAAAAAAATCAAACGACCCGCACAAGATGAACACAAAAAACCAAAGCACAAAATTCCGTCCTACCTCCATTCCCGCGAGAGCGTACGCTCAACGAAGGTCACCACCCAAAAAATGTCACCGTGTGTCACTAGTGATACCTCAGTTCTCCTGGGGAAATGTCACTTTCTTGTCACTTCACCGATGACATTTCAAAACTTATGAGGCAACCAAAATACGTCACCAAACACCAAAAGCGGCAACAACAAATCTTCTCCAGGGAGAGAAGAAACAGAGGAGGGCGAGCCCCCAACGAAGTCCATTTTTCAATTTTACTTCCAAGCACGGAAAACCAATCAACAAGGCCAATAGTCGAAAAAATTTAAACCAACCCGCGAGCGTCGTTAAAATTCGTAGGATACGACGTGAGAAGTATCTAATCAAAAAAATCAAACGACCCGCGCAAGATGAACACAAAAGAACAGAGCATAAAATCCCTGTCCCACCTCCATTCCGACGAGAGCGTACAACAAAAGTCGCCACCCAAAAAGTGTCACCTGATGTCACATGGGACAACCCATTTCCTCTAAGCAAATGTCGCATTCCTGTCGCCTTCCGTGTCATGTTCAAAAACAAGCCAACCCGTTGTAGGTCGCGCGCCCTCACGCGGCGTTTGGTATCTGCCAGGCGATCAAAAATCTCATCTTCTGTCACAGGTGACAAACCAGTTCTCTTAGGCAAATGTCACTTTCTTGTCACTTCCACAGTGACAATTCATTTTGTCACTTTTAAAACCCAGAACTTACTACAAAATAAAATGAACCTTTTCCATTTTCCCGACGATTAAGCGGAAAGCCCCCTGTTCCCAACTTAACTCTATCATCATGAAAATACCTCATCTTGTTCTGGCCGTTTTCGTTGCCGTAACTACGTTTAGCCCGGCCCTCCTGCCCGGCGCAGATACTGCCTCCTCTTCTCATTACTTGCAGGCTTTCGATGCCATTCCGCCACTTAACCCGCAGGATCGCAAATATCTATTGGAGAAGGAATGGCGGGGACATCCGCTGGATTCCAATGCGGGCCAATTGCTGGGGCAACATGATCGCGAATTTAAACTTTTGCGCGAGGCTTCGAAATCCGGGACGGCTGTCGATTGGAAGATGAATATGTCCGCCGGCCCTTTTACTCCCATGCCTCAACTTGCCAGGGCGAGGGATCTGGCGAAGCTATGTCTGCTGCGCGCGCGCTGGCAGCTTCAAAGCAGGCAGGACGCGGCAGCGTCGGAAGAGATCATCACCGCCATCCAGCTCGGCTCAGCGGTGTCCGATCAATCTTCCATGCTCACCGCTTCGATTCGACTCACCATCAATGACCTGGTTTGCGCGCTCGTTGCCGAACGCTGGTTCGAGCTCAAGAACGAAACCGTGCAGGACGTTTTGAAAGCCCTCGATAGAAAACCGATCGGCGGTACATTCGCCAGCGTCATCAGAAGCGAGAAAATCATCAGTTACGATTGGTTGCTTCGTATCATTAAAGAGGCCCAGGCCAAATTTCCTGCCGATGATAAAAAGGCGCTTCAATCGGTTTCTGAACAGATACACCCAATTTTTCCTGATCCACAAAACCAGGGCGCTCCCATCGAAACACAAATCATAACTGCTGCCGGGAACACCACTGCCGGTCTGACGCGATACGTGACGGCCATCGGTCCTCTTTACACGGAGTTGGAACAGGTGTTTCGGATGCCTTACCCCGAATGCAAAGGCGCGGCAGAGGCGCTAGACCGCAAAATTTCCACTCATACCAATTTGTTCGTCCGACAAATCCTCCCGAAAGTGTGGGACAACCGGGAGCGCGAACTTCGGAGTGAAGCTTTCGTGGCAATGCTTCACGCTGCTTTGGAGATGCGCCTGGATCCTGCCAAAGCCGCCTCAGCCATTGCTAATCCCAATGGAACTGGTCCCTTTCTTTCTACCCGCTTTCTGCTCGACGGTTCGGATCGCGGCTTCAAGCTGAAGTCCAATCTCCCTTTCAAACAGATCGAGCCAGCGATTATTTTTACCGAAAAAACGGGACCTGGCTTTATGGTCATGGGTGCAAAGATCGGACAGAAAGTCCCCTGATCGGGAATCGATGGATGAGAATTAAATGAACCTTTTGCCTTCGGGATGCGATTCATTGGCAAGCTGCAGCGAAATATCATTCCGCAAAAAAATATGAAAACTAGAAAATTCTTTTGGCTCATCGCCATCTCCGTGTTCACATTATTCGCTCGCGTCTCTGTCGCCCAGGAGGCGAACAATATCAATCCCGCCCTCACCTACTGGATGGCCTTCTCCATCATGCCCAACCTCTCGGAGGATGATCACAAATATTTGTTCGATAATGATTGGCGTAGTAAACCAATGGATGCCCGGGCCGGAAAAATCGCAGCCCAATACGACCAGACTTTTAAGCTCTTGAAGAAAGCCTCGCTCTCCACCACAGCGCCCGACTGGGGAGTGGATCTCCATGAGGGTCCTTATGCGCTCTATCCTCATTTGGCCAAAGGCAAGAATCTGGCCCAGGTCGCGGCACTGCGTGGCGCATGGTTTGTCCAAAATAAACAGCCCGCTGCAGCCGCAGAAGATTTGAAGGCCGTCATTCATCTCGGAGGTTCGCTGACCGACAGGAATAGTATTCTTGCCGGGTTGGTGAGATTCGCCATGGACAATATCGTTCTCACCTTTCTCGCGGAGCGCTGGTATGAATTGCCAACTGAAACGATCCAGGACGTGCTTTCGACCATCGATAAGCATCCGGTAAATGGCCTGATGGCCTCCTCGATCCCGGTCGAAAAAATTCTGTGCGAGGACTGGTTCCTCAGAAAAATCCAGGAAATTCAAACTGAATTCCCCGGCAACGATCAAAAAGCACTGGAAAGCCTTTCAGTTGTGCTTCGCGAAATCTTGACGAACGAAAATGGCAAAAAAGAAGATAGCGAAGTGGACATTATCAAAGCTGCAGGGAGCACTACTGCCGGACTTATCAGCTATACCCAGGAACTATCCCCCTTTTACGCGGAAACGGAAAGGGTCATGAACCTTCCCTACCCGGAATTTAAAGGTGTGGCTGAAGCTCTCGATAAACAACTCAGTAGTCATCCGAATATCCTGGTCAGGAACTTCCTTCCCTCGATTGCAAAAGCTCGCAACAAGGAATTTCGAGCCATCGCCAACCGCTCCATGCTTCATGCCGCACTTCAATACCGCCTGGATAATTCGAATGGCCTCGCCTCTGTTCAGGATCCCTTCGGCAACGGCCCGTTCGTTGCTTCCCGGTTTGCCTTCGAGGGGGCGGACCGTGGGTTCAAGCTCAAGTCCGCACTGGATATCAAGGACTCTGAAGTTTCCTATCTCTTTGTTGAAAAACCGGGCTCTGCTTTCCAAGTCCAGGGCCCTCGCATAGGCCAGGCAGTACACTAAAGACAATACCTCCATGGTTTCGCCAGAAACAAAACCAGACACGGAGTCGCCGTCCCTGATCGCTCAAGCAAGAGCGGGGGATGGCGACTCCTTTTGGGAATTGTGCGGCCCGCTTCAGGATCGCGTTTTCCGTCAGGCCATGGCCTTGTGCCGCGAAGAATTCCAGGCGCGCGATCTAACCCAGGAAACCATGATCGAGGCCTGGAAATCGATCCACCGATATAACGGTAGCTGCCGGCTGGCAACGTGGCTTTGCAGCATTCTACTGCATCGACACCAAACCCACCTGCGCCGCAGCCGTTGGAAATCCGCGCTGCAATTATTCAGCTTCGAAAACGGCGAAACGACCCTCGAGCGGGTAAAGGATCCAAATCCCGGACCCGATAAATCTGCGGAAATTTCGGAACAGGCTCACCTGATCCTTGGGTCGCTCGATAAGCTTTCAGCCCGGCATCGAGAGGTTATATTTCTTCGATTCTACGCCGATGAAAGTTTGGAAGGAATGGCATCTGTGCTAAATTGTTCCATAGGCACAGTAAAATCACGACTCTTCAACGCTCTGGAAAACCTGCGAAAATTGCGAATCTATCGGGAGGAAATGAAATGAAATGCGCCGAGATAAAACAAGACCTGGCCTTCGTGGCAGAAGGGTCGCTCGATTCGACCCGGGCCAGATTGATTCGTGAACACTGCGCCCAATGCGCCTCTTGCCAGGCGCTTTCACAGGAGTACCAAAAAGTTGTTTCCGCGCATCTCGCTACTGTCAACGAACTCAACCTGCTCACCCTTTCAAAGCCGATGGCCAGAATTCGCGCCTCAAAACCGGTTCAAACCTCCATGCCCGGCTTGTGGAAGTGGCTCGTCCCGGTTGCGGCCGTATCATGTATTGTATTATTTATTGTTAATACAACACGTCAACACAAAAACCCCCTGGTGGTTATCACCACCGCCAATCCACCTGTCCAGAATCAAAACCAAAAGCCTCCCAGCCTCCTCGTCTACAGAAACATTCTGGAAACCAGCGGTGATGAAGGGTTTGACCGGGCTCTCAACAGGGATGCGCTTCGATTGCTGCCCCCGACAGCCACGTCCAGCCTTGCGGATCTGCGCAATGATCGATTGTAAGGGAGGGGAGCAGAGGCCTAAAAAGCCGCAGCGGTCTTTAATATAATCTCTTTAAGACTGGTGGACGGCTTGAAGCCAGTGGCCCGTTCCAATTTATCCACCACCGGTTTGCGGCGAAGCATGTCCTGGAACCCGGCGGTATAAGCCTGATCATAAGGAAGAAACTCGATGGTTGATTTGGAATCAAGCAGCTGAATGACCGTCCTCGCCAGCTCGTTAATCGTGACTTCCTCGGTGCTTCCGACATTGAAGACCTGGCTCAATGCTCCCGGCGTCGATTGAAGCCGGTAGAGCGCTTCGACCGTGTCTTTGACAAAACAGAAGCAACGGGTTTGAGTTCCATCGCCAAAGATCCGGATTGGCTTGCCGGCGCGTGCCGCCTGGATGAAGCGAGGCAGGACCATCCCGTATTTGCCGGTTTGGCGGGGTCCGACGGTGTTGAACAAGCGGACGATCCTGACTGGCAGTTGCTTTTCCTGGGCGTAGGAAAGCACGAGGAACTCATCCATCAGCTTGGAACAGGCATAGCTCCAGCGGGAAAGGTGTGGAGGCCCGATCAGCAAATCGTCCTCTTCCGAAAAGGCTTCCTTCTGACTTTTCCCATAGACCTCGCTGGTGGAGGCAAAGAGAAGCGGCACATGAGCTTGCGACGCCGCCTGCAAGATCACATCCGTCTCGTGCAGGTTGTTCTGAATGGTCTGGATGCCGGACTTCATCACTAAATCGACTCCGACCACGGCGGCCAGATGGTAAATCGATTCCACCCGGCTGAGTATCTCTGCCAGCCTTTGGCAATCCGATACTTTGGCTATGGCTATTTCGAGATCTGGATTGCCGCGATGGTGGGCGAGGTTTTCCGGCGAGCCGGTGGAACAATCGTCAATAACAATAACTCTCTTATTCTCACTAAGAAGCCGGTCGACAAGGTGTGAGCCGATGAATCCGAGTCCGCCAGTAACCAGGGTAGAAGCTTTCATTCCATTTCAAGAAGTGCGTTCGCCAGGCCCTGGGCGATTTTTTGGCGATACCCGGCCGTGTTGATATCCTGGGCCTCCCGAGGGTTTGAGAGGAAGCCACATTCGACCAGGATGGCGGGAAAGTTCTCGGCACGGATAACCCCCATGAAACGGGCGCGCCGCACCCCGCGATCCAATCCATGTGTGCTCTTCAACAGGGCACGATGGAAGTTGATGGCGTAGTGAAAGTTATCCTCGTCATGAACGTTGTTGGGAAAGACCATCCTGGGGTTGTCTTCATAACCGCGGGTCAGGTTGGAAGTCATTCCGACCGGGGTCAAACAGTAGGTTTCAATTCCCTGTTGCTCCGGCGTCAGGTAGGAATTGAAATGGACGCTTAAGAAAAGATCCGCATGGTGTTTCTCGGCAAAGACCACCCGGTTGGTCACGGCGATATCCGAATCGGCGGTCCGGGTCAAAAAGACTTTCCACCCGGCAGCGACCAGCAGTTTCTCGAGGCGTTGCGAGACATCGAGAGTGTAATCCTTCTCATGCTTCGCGCTGACGATCGATCGAGAACCGTTATCGGATCCCCCATGGCCGGGATCGATGACGATCACTTTCGCATGGTGTAGTGGCTTGCTGGGAAAGAAAAGGGGGCGAACACTTTTTTGAACATCGAGTGCGTTCAGGTAGGGATGCCCATCCGCTGATTTTGCCTGGAACCCCAGCCAAATCTCGGTGCCGTTCCAATAGACCACCTGACTTCCGATAGTGATTTTCAAAGTGCCGTTGGGGCCAGAGACGAGGAAGTTGACCATCTTTCCATTAACGACTTGTTTCGGCTTGGAAAGACCGTTCTGCGATGCCCAGGTGTCCAGGGCAGTCCATGATGCGGGATTCGCCACTGTGGGCCGCGTCTGAGGTGCAGAAGCAATGGGAGCAGGCTCAATTCCGTGACTGGGAGGAGGCGTATTGGTCACGACAGGCGGAGCAACCTGCCGTGGAGCCGGTTCAGTTTTTGGAACCGGGACGATCACGGGATCCTGCATCTCCGTGGGAGGGATATTAATGACCGAGCGCACCGGTTCCGGTTTGGTGGAACAGCCCGCCATTCCAACCATCGAGAGCATCAGCACCAGGCGCCAAAAAGAAGTCACGCACTGATCATGTAAACACTTTGCCCGGATCATCAAGAACGATGTGGCGTGTGCGCTCGAAAACTCATTTTTTCTCTTTTTGTTTTCTTCTCTTTTTCGTGGCACCATCAGGAACATGAGTAAAATGGTTGGGATAGATTTAGGCACCACAAATTCCCTGGTCGCGATCGTCGACTCGGGGATTCCGTACGTTATTGCCGATTCAGAAGGCCAGCGTTTGACACCATCCGTGGTCTATTATGCCAGTCCTGCTGAGCAGCCAATCGTCGGTCGGGCAGCCAACCACGTGCGAGTGCTTCATCCTTCCAGGACATTATACTCCATCAAAAGATTCATGGGCCGCCGGGCCAATGAAGTGTCCGAAGAGGTCAAGGGAATATCATATCCCGTTCAATCCAATCCGCAGGGAGGAATTACGATTCCTGTCGATGGGAAGAACCTCACCCCCGAAGAAGTCTCCTCCGAAATCTTGAAGAAGCTGAAGGCCGACGCCGAACGGGAGCTGGGCGAAGAAATCACAAAAGCGGTGATCACAGTCCCCGCCTATTTCAACGACTCCCAGCGCAATGCCACGAAGAAAGCGGGCGAACTCGCAGGACTCACGGTGGAAAGGATCATCAACGAGCCGACGGCGGCAGCCCTGGCTTACGGTTTGGATAAACTGCAGGAGAAGTCAAAGATAGCGGTCTATGATTTTGGAGGAGGCACTTTTGATCTTTCCATCCTCGAATTAAACGGAGGGGTGTTCCAGGTCCTGGCCACGCACGGAAATACCCGTCTTGGTGGCGATGACCTGGACAAGCGATTGACGGAGTTTTTGCTGGATGAAATTTCCCGGCAGGGCGGTCCAGCAAGAGGAGAACCGAGTTTACTCTCTAAAGTCAGGGAAGTGGCCGAGAGAGCGAAAATCAAGCTCAGCACCGAAACGGAAACGGAGATTACCCTTCCCTTCCTGACGAGCAAATTCAGTTTTTCCATTCGCTTGACTCGCGAAAAACTCGAGGAACTGACCCGCGATCTAATCGCCTCCACGCGCCAATATTGCCTCCGGGCGCTGTCCGATGCGAAGCTGACCGCGAAAGAGTTGGATCAAGTGATCCTGGTTGGAGGTCAAACCCGAATGCCGCTGCTGCGAACCATGGTGTCGGAAATGTTCGAATGCTCCGAATTTGAGGAGGAAAGGGGCTCACTGCGACTTGGCACCGAACACCATCAGCGAACTGGCCCACAACTCAATACTTCGCAGAACCCTGATGAAGCTGTGGCTCTCGGCGCCGCGATCCAGGCCGAAATTCTTTCAGGTGGCTTCAAAAATCTGCTGTTGCTGGATGTGACCCCGCTCTCGCTGGGCATTGAGACATTCGGCGGGCTGATGAACGTCATCATCCCACGCAACTCCACAATTCCGGTGAAGGCCGGGGAGCAGTTTACCACGGCAGTCGACAACCAGAAAAACATGCTCATCCACGTTTTACAGGGTGAGCGCGAACGTTCGCGCGATAACTGGAGCTTGGGGAAATTCACCATTGAATTCGCGGCGGCGCCGAAGGGGGTTCCACGAGTGGGAGTTCAATTCGAGATCGATGCCAACGGCATACTCCACGTGCTGGCGCGCGATATTAAAACGGGAAAGCAGACGATTGTGGAAATGAAGTCCGCGGTGGATGTGGATGACAAGGAAGTGCAGAAAATGGTGGAGGAATCGGTCGAGCACGCGTTCGATGACTTGAAAGCCCGCCAATGGATTGAGACCAAGATCAAGGCAGGAGACAACCTTACCGCTACGCGCAAAGCCATGGCGCAGTACGACAAGGACCTCGATCCCGACTACAAGGCACAACTCGATGCGGCAATCGACGCGGTGGAAAAAATTCTGGAGACAGAGAACCCAAAAACCAAAACGGGAGATCCCGCCCGCCTCAAAGAAGCAAACGCGAATCTCGATCAAGTCACGAAACCGCTGGCGGATCATGCGATGGACCAGGTGATGGAAGAGATGTTGAAGCGCAAGGGCTTGATTTCAACGCCGGGTAAACCAGATTGAGCGTGAACGCAGGTGACTGCCGGCCCTTGAACAAGCGGAATGATCAAACTTTCAGCACATCATCAAATTGAGTTGGCCGAGCCTTACCAGGCGATCATTGGTTCGCCTCGGGAACGGGATTATGTGCTGCACACCATCATCCTGAAAGAAGCCAACGACCATCCCCTGATTCAGGGAGAACTGGTGGTGGCAGGCAAACAGACCCGCAAGGCGTTTCCGCTGGCGGAAAAATACCCAGTTCATTTCGTCAAAACATATTTCACGGGAAGTTTTCATGCCGATCCGAAAAACGAATTTGAATGCACTCAATTGGCATCGGAGATACTCGGTTCGCCACCGCCGATCGGGTACACGCGCAGTACTTTTCGGAATTGTTTCGTTCCCGGAAAGACATTGGACAAACTCTCACCATTCACGGGAGTGGAGCCGCCCGACCAAAACATCACCCTGGCTGAAAAAGCTCCTCTGCCGACGTTAATTGGGCTTTGGAAAATGTTGGAAGAAATCCACAGCCAGCTTCAACTACTGCATGGTCATGGGCTCCTGCACGGCGATATGCAAATGGGAAACGTGATTATTTCGCCTTCGCCGATTCGGCCATATCTGATCGATTTCGAAGGCGCCCGGATTCGCGGTGAAGAGTCTGAAGAAGAATGGAAAAAGAAGTGCGAAAATGATTACCTGGAACTGCTGCGGGAAAGCATTTACCTGCAATGCGGCTTGGGACAGCAACGCGGGGCGCTGGCGAATCACGCTTTGAATCAACTGCCACGTTTATTTAAAGACCCGGAGCCTTTTACATCCTGCATTAAAGGTGTGGGGGTAACCGAGGCTTAGAGCCAATACCTGTAAGGAATCGGACTTAAAGAGTTTTCAGATCCAAGTGAGTGAGATCAGGAATAGTCAACCAGGGGCGATGTTTGTTGAGTTCGCTCACGGTGAAGTTACCCGTGGCCACTGCAACCACTCGCGCCTCAATGGCTTCCCCGCATTCGATGTCGAGGGGGGTATCTCCAATAACAATGATTTGGTCGCCCAACAAGGGCCCTTTTTCCTGTACTCTACCGCGTTCATGAGCAATAGCCGAAATGCAATTGCGCTCCTCATGGTCATCTGCAAAGGCGCCCATTTTGAAATAGTGCCAGAGCTTGTAGTGGCGAAGCTTCAGTTCAGCGCCCAGTCGAATATTACCAGTCAGCAAACCCAGAATCGGTCTGCCCGGCAACTTCCGGATTCCTTCAATGGTCTCGATGACTCCGGGGCACACTTCTCCTTTGCAGGTGCGGAGCATCTCATCGAGCCAATGGACGTAGGTGGAAAAGAAGAGATCGAAGTTCTCGGGTTCAGGAGGAATACCGTGAAGCTCGAACAATTGACGCACCAGGCCAGTATCGGTTCTACCGGCAAAGGATAGCCCGGCGGTGGCATTTTCAATGGCGAATTGTGTGCGGAAGACGTGGGCGAAAGCTTTGATGCCAGCGCCTCCCGTAGTGATAAGCGTCCCATCAATATCGAATAAGACCAGACGAACCATGACAAAACTTATCGGAGACCGATGATCCAATCAAGAAAGGAAGAAAATCATTCGTTACGCAAGGCCTCGATAGGATGCAAATTAGCCGCCCGTGAGGCGGGATAGATTCCGAAAAGAACACCGATGGCGGCCGATATGCCGAAGGCAATGATCAGGGACCAAAAGGTGATTACTGTTTTCATGTCGGTGAAATGAGAGACCATGATGGGGGTGACGACGCCGAGTAAGACGCCTATTAAACCTCCTGATACCGAGAGCACAACGGTTTCAATCAGGAATTGAACGATGATGTCATTCTTTCTCGCGCCCAGGGCACGACGAATTCCAATTTCCCGGGTGCGCTCGGTCACGGTGGCGAGCATGATGTTCATGATGCCGATGCCACCCACGACAAGCGAGATGGCGGCGATGGAGCCAAGAACGATGTTGAAGATGCGCTTGGTTTGTTCGGCCTGGCGCAGCAACTGGAGGGGGACAATAAATTCGTAATCTTTCTTTTTATGAAACCGCAACAGGATTTGCTTGATTTGCGGGACGGCTTTTTCGACAAGTGATTCATTTTGGCATTCGACAGTCAATTGATGGAGCTGAACCCGTTCGGCCTCAAAGCTGCCGGCGGAGCGCTTGAACAACGTTTCTCCAAATCGACTGCGCGCCGTGGAGAGAGGGATGTAAACGTTGAAATCCAACGGTTGGCCTTCATTGCCACCACCCGGTTGGGCCCGGCTTTTGGCGGTGCTCTTTTCACGAACGATGCCAACCACACGATAATAATCAGCGCCAATTCTGACCTGGGTGGTAAGCGGGTCCTGATAGGGAAAAAGATTCTCAGCGAGCGAAAGGGTAAGAACACAAATGTTCTCCATGTGGGTTTCGTCGTTCATCGAGAGGAAACGACCCCGCACCAGGTCCAGGCCCCCGATATCTGCATAAATGGGGTATGTGCCAATAATCTGAGAGGGAAGGTTCGATTGATTGAAGCGGACATTGTCGCGAATGATGCGCATGGGGACGAGGCGCTTTACCCCGGGAATGGTAGCGAGGATGCGGTCGGCATCCTCGTAGGTTATGCCATACTCTACCGCAGAACTTCGTCCGCTGCTGTTATTCGCCTTGTTATCTTCAGGAGGTTTCACGCTGCGGATCAGAATATTGTTACTGCCCAGCTTCTTGATCGATTCCTGGGCCTCGTAAGACGCTCCTTCACCAATGGCGAGCATGGCAATGACGGAGCAAACACCGAAGATAATTCCCAGCATGGTGAGCAGGGAGCGCATCTTGTGAAGCAGCAGGCTTTTTACGCCCAATTCAATGGTCCGAAAAAGAGAAAATCTAAGCATGAAGAGGAAGCTTTTGCCCGGGCTGGCCAGTCAAAAATGAAGAGGGTTTTCGAGTGGTGTCTTTATCGATCAACCCATCTTTCATGACGATGACACGATGTGCACGCTCGGCCACTTCATCATCGTGTGTGACCAGAACGATGGTTTTTCCATTGGCGTTCAGTTCATCAAGCAAATTCAAAATCTCGGTGCCAGTTTTTGAATCCAGGTTGCCCGTGGGTTCATCCGCGAGGAGGAGAATGGGGTCGTTAACCAGGGAACGGGCAATGGCGACACGTTGTTGCTGCCCACCGGACAATTGTTTCGGTCGATGGTCCATTCGCTCACCCAACCCCACCAATTTCGCGAGGTCCTCGCACTTTTTCCGGCAGTCATTGAGATCAATTCCCTGGTAGAAAAGAGGAACGTGAATGTTTTCGATAACGGTCAATTGATGGATCAGATTGTATGACTGAAAAACAAAGCCAATTTTCTTTCCACGCACGATGGAAAGTTGATCGTCATTCATGGTGGCCACGTCTTCGCCGCCAAGAAAGTAACTCCCTGAGGAGGGGCGGTCCAGGCATCCGAGGAGATTGAGCATTGTCGATTTTCCCGAGCCGGAGGAACCCATTATGGCAACGTAGGTCCCCTGCTCTATTTTCAGACTGACTCCTTTAAGTGCACGGACCTTAACCTCCTCGCCAGTCGCGTAGACTTTTTCGAGATTTTGAATTTCGATGATGGTTTGCGACATGCCTACATGGGTCGCAACAGTTTAGCGACGGGGGGGATAACGGCTGCTGCCTTTTTCGAAATCGACTCTGAAACATTATTGGCTGTGTTGGTTCCAATCGTTCCGTTGCGGTTGGTGGAAGAGGAATCATCCTTATTGCCCATGCCGGTCAAGTCGACGTTATCACTATTCTCCAGAGCGGAAAGCATGACGAGATCGCCCTCCGCGAGGCCGGATTTAATTTCGATAAATTTATCATTGTAACGCCCAACTTCCACGGTGGCCGGCTTGGAGCTATCCCCATTGGCGATCCAGCAAACCTGTTTGCCTTTGAGCGTGGTGACGGCCTGAAGCGGAACGGTGAGCACGTCTTCCAGGTTGGTGATAACTATTTCAGCACGACCCGAAATCCCGGGCTTGATGTCGGGCAATTTGTCCTGGATCAAAATCTCCGTAGCATAGACCTTCAGGTTGGGATTGTAATACCGACTGTTCGAATCAGGAACGACAGCGACTTTCTTGACGATCCCACGAAACTGCTGGTCTGGAAAAGAATCGATGGTGATGAAGGCGGGCAAACCGGGCTTGATATTCTGAACGTGGGATTCGTGGACCCGGACTTCAAGAAGCAGTTGGGAGGTATCAGGAAGTTTGATGATATCCTGACGCTGGCGAACTTGCGCTCCTTCTTCAATCAAAACGCCGGTGCCGGGATTACTGCTGGAGGCATAGATAACCAGGCCGTCGTCCGGGGCAACTATTTTTGTTAGAGCGAGTTGATCCTTCAACTGCTCGAGCCTGGTATTTTGTAAATCCATGGCGGTGACCTTGGAATTCAGATCAGCCTGAACCTGGGAAATTTGCGCTGCGGATCGGAGTTTGATGCGTTCGAGTTCTTTGCCGACTTGCTCGAGGCCTGCTTCAAGAGCCCGCACTTTCTTGGGCATTTCGTATTTTGTCAGCAGGCGAAGATCTTCAATAGCGTGATCGAGGTCGATTTGCGCACGCTGGACACTTAGCTTGTCTGCTTCCAATTCCGACCGCGTGGCGTATCCTTTCTTCTCCAATTTTTCGGTCCATGTCAGGCGGTCTTTTGCTCTCTCCAGTTCAACTTTAGCGATGGTGATTTTGCTATCGGCATAATTTTTCAGCTGAGGACCATCCCCTTCTTTGTATTTCTCCAAATCGGAATCGGCAAACTCCACTCGCAATTCGGCATCCTTGATGCTGCTGTCAACCATACTTTTTTGAATGGCTAAATAATCCTTTGCCTGCATGACGGCGAACTTGCCATTTTGATAAACGACTTCCTGATTGTTAATCCGTTCACGTAAATCAGCGGAATCCAATTCAACAAGAAGCTCTCCTTTTTTAACAAAAGAGCCTTCAGGCACGATGCTGATAATACGGGCCAGGCCCTCGAGCTCGGAACGAACAGTGATTTCTTTTACCGACTTAATAGTGCCACCTTCGACAATGCTGACAGAAAAATTACCACGCTTCACCGGAAAATAATCGGTGGATGCCAACACCTTTTTCGTCGTGCTTTTGAACAAAACCACTCCCAAAAGCACGACCGCGATAACGACGGCAGCTTTAACCCAATGACTGGCTTTGAACTTGTTCAAACCGGTATGGAGAATTCTTTTTATCATGATTTTTTTCCAAATAGTTTATCGGGTGGAATGACTTCTTTTTCATGTTCCACCACCGGTGAAGGCCCTGCCCCGAGCCCTTTAACCTCTGCCAGCCAAAACCGGGGTTTGCTGGCATCGAGAACTTCCAGGTTTATCAATAGATTCAATCGGGCCGAATGGTATTCAACCAGAGCTGAAGAAACCGAATTCCTGGCCTGCAAAAGGGAAGCCTGAGCATCGAGGAGATCGCGTATCTGAGCCCGGCCAGCCTGAAGCAGCAAATCGGCAGATTCCACACGACGATTCGCCAGTTCTGCTGCCACACGTTGAATCTCGTAATTTTGGCGGGCCTGTCCGAGGGTTCGAAGTCCATTTCGAATATCGCTTTTGGCATTGTCCAGCGCTATGGCCAGAGTCCTAAGCTCTCTTTCGAAGTTAATCAAGCTGCTGCGGTAATTGTTTCTCTCGGGTAATCGATTGATGGGAAGATTCAGCTTAAAGCCGGCGCTGGCCTGATACTTGTCGAGGTCAAAATGCGAATAATCATTTGGACGGTCGGATCCCAGTGATGCATCTGCAACGAAATCCAACTGAGTCCGGAGAGCATCTTTAGCGACGTCGATTTTGCGTTTGGCATCTTCAAACCGGTCAATTTCATTGAGCAGATCCAGACGATGCAGGATCGACATTTGAAAACCCTCTTCCTCGCTGATAGGAACTCCAAGGAGCCCAGCTACGGTTAAATCCTCAAGTGGGGCGTCATCAAGCAACAAATCGACTCCCTGCGGAAGCCCGAGATCCATTTTGAAAGAATCAATTTTGTTTTGATAATCTTGAACGGCCAGGATGTAGCGGGTTTTTGCAGCCAATTCATCCTGTCGCGCCTGGTCCACCTGAAATGCTGGCAGGCGATCAAAGGAAAGATTTTCCGCACGGTCAATGCCTTTGACCAGGATTTGGTAATTGTTGTATTCGTTACGGACAACATCCTTTTGCTGCACCAAGCGGTAATAAGTAGTAATAATGCCAACGGAGAAGGTATTTTGAAAACGGGCAAAGTTGCGAATTTCGTAGATCACATCGCGCTCGGATTGAGTGAGCTGTTCCGCGACAATTTTGGCCGAGGATCCACGCAGAAGTGGTTGAGTCAAATTCGCTGAAATGGTGCTGAGGGCGGAGCGCCTCGGGTCTCCCGTATAGTACTGCAGGAAATCGTTAAGGATTTGCACGCTCAACCTGCCGCCGCCTTTGAATACCTGGGTGAATCCGCCCTCAGGATGCACACCGACCTGCTGATCCTTCGTGGAAAAACGGGTTTCATCAGCCCTGGCGGAAAGATCAAATATGGGAGTGTACTGATAACGATCGTGGGTGAGCCCGAGCGCCAAAAGATAAAGTGATTCCTTCCGCAATTGAAAATTCCGGCTGTTGGTCATTGCCATGCTCAGGGCGTCCTCCAGGCTTAATCGGAGAAAAAATGAATTGGTTCGTCCCTGGATAATTTCTGCGGAAGTGATCGATTTGGGGTCTCTGTTCGAAAAACTGGTGTCGATGGAAAACTCATTTGTTTTTCCAAGCGCTGCTTTCTGCTTTTGCTGGATGACTTTGTAGGTCTCCTTGTCGGCAGAGTTGCGATAGAACTTAGGCGAACACGCTGTGAAGGCAGCGCCCAATACCAAAAGATGAAGAAACAGGAAACGTCGTTGCATGAATTTGTTCACCCATAAACGGCAACGCTTATCGCCGAAAGAATAGTAAGGTCTTTAATCATTCCAAGTGTGTATTTCAGACGTTACAGGACAATGCCC
The DNA here is from genome assembly GCA_028293375.1 of Verrucomicrobiales bacterium. GTDB lineage: Bacteria > Verrucomicrobiota > Verrucomicrobiia > Limisphaerales > JAQGOY01 > JAQGOY01. The sequence continues at coordinate 16,133 of JAQGOY010000011.1, forward strand.
TATTCAGCCTAAATCCGTCGCAAAAATGGGAATCCGATCATTTTGGAGACTTGAAGCAGAATTGAAACCGAGCTAAAAATCTTTCCGGGAAATGGGGAAGAAAAAAGCATTTACGCTGATTGAACTGCTGGTGGTCATAGCGATCATTGGAATCCTTGCCGCATTACTTCTGCCAGTTCTTTCCCAGGCGAAGAGTCGCGCCAACAGCACCACCTGTCTCGGGAACCTGCGTCAATGGGCAGTGGCGACGCAACTCTATGCGGCGGACAATGATGATTACTTGCCAACGGATGGGGCACCGAGCGGGCTGAGCACGATCAACGGATGGTATGTTGTTCTTCCGCCTCTGATGTCACTCCAGCCCTATTCCCAAATGGAATGGAGAACCAATTCGGAGGCAGTGATAAACCCAGGTCCCTGGTTTTGCCCTTCCAACAAAAGAAGAAGCAACGGCAAGAACCTTTTTCATTATTGCGTCAACGACAACCTGAATGGGAGTGGAGCCTTGAATAAAATTCGCCTGGCAACCATCCCGGACACTTCCAGGGCAGTGTGGATGTTCGACAACAAGGGGAGCGCCCCGGTAGCCCAACAAAACAATACCCACACCAATCTCCATTCGGAAGGGGCTCACTTCCTCTTCCTGGATGGGCATGTCAGAAGGTTTCATAATACCCAGTATTGGAATTTCAAATCCGACAAAGGTTTGACCAACAACCCCGATATAGTATGGAATCCTTTGGGGTTATAGAGAGTCGCATCAGTGGCTGCTTTCGTGGCTCGTTACCACCTTTTAATAGTGAAGCTACTTATAGCCATTACCGGCGCGAGCGGTGCGATCTATGCGCAGCGCCTGTTGGACCGTATCGATACCACGCAACATGAGTTGCATGTGGTGTTGAGCAATTACGCGCACGCAGTCATCAAGGAGGAGCTTGGCGCGCCGTTGAATTACCCCGAAGGCGGCCATGTGCATGGGAATAAATCAATGCATGTCCCCTTTGCTTCGGGGTCTAATCCAATTGATGTCATGATTGTGATTCCGTGCAGCATGGGGACTCTGGGCCGGATTGCCCATGGGGTGAGCGATGATTTAATTCTCCGCAGTGCCGACGTAATATTAAAGGAACGAAGAAAATTGATTCTCATTCCAAGAGAAACGCCGCTGAACCTGCTGCATATCAAAAACATGGAACTGTTATTCCTCGCAGGAGCCACGATTCTTCCAGCAAACCCTTCCTACTACGCACGCCCCAAAACCATCGAAGAGCTGGCAGATACCGTAGTTGCCAGAGTTCTGGATCATGCCGGCATCACCCATACAATTTCGCCGCGATGGCAACAGGAGACAGAATAACCGTGCTCGCCGTGCTACAGAAATGGGCTGATTTTGTAAAAATCTCGCACACCGTGTTTGCATTGCCATTCGCGCTTTCCGCCATGTTGGTGGCAGCCCGAGATAGCCATGGATGGCCAGGCTGGAAAACGCTGATCCTCATACTTTTGGCAATGGTGGGTGCTCGCACATCCGCGATGGCTTTCAACCGAATCGTGGATAGAAGATTTGATGCGGCAAATCCCAGAACGGCCAAACGACACTTGGCGACAGGTGAAATCAGCCTGGCGAGCGCCTGGACGTTGTGGGGCTTGAGCGCGCTGTTGTTGATAGGGTCGAGTTTTTTTCTCAACCGGCTTTGCTTTTATCTTTCACCCCTGGCGCTGCTAATCGTTTGCTTTTATTCGGTAACCAAGCGGTTCACCGATTTCACTCACGTGTATCTCGGTTTTGCGCTTTCGCTGGCTCCGTTGGGAGCATGGATGGCGGTGAAAGGCAACTTCAGCATCTTCCCATTGATCGAAGGGTCACGAGGCCTCTACCCGACTTTTTCCCACAATAGCGCGTTGCTGCCCATCTGCCTGGCCATTGCGGTGGTCTTTTGGCTGATTGGATTCGATATCATTTACGCCATTCAGGATTACGATTTTGATCGGAAAAGCGGTTTGCACAGCCTGGTGGTGCGCTGGGGGATCCAGAATGCCCTACAGGCGGCGTTTTTAGCGCACATGCTGATGTGCATGGTTCTTTTCGTTTTTGGTTATCTGGCTGGTTTTCGTCTCGCTTACTTTGTCGGAGAATTCATGATCGCGATTTGCCTGCTTTTCGAGCACTGGCTGGCCAGACGAAGGAGCCTGGACTGGGTAAATAATGCTTTTTTTCGACTGAACGCGGTAATTAGTTTAGTGTTTCTGGCAGTAACTGCGACTGAAGTCGTGTTTCCGTTTTTTAGAGTGAAATGAATCTGGCCTTAAAACAAAGCGGTCTTGCGGATATCCACGACAAAATTGTTGCGGGACAAAGAATTACGGACCTGGACGCGATGCGCCTTTTCCAGAGCAAAGACCTGAATGTGATTGGCATAATCGCGGAAGTGGTGCGCATTCGAAAAAATCAGAATCGCGCCAGCTACATACTCAATCGATACATCAATTATTCCAACTACTGCATCCTTAGTTGCCAGTTCTGCGCGTTCTCGAGAAAGAATAGGGACCAGGATGGTTTTCAGCTTTCGGTGGAACAGATAGTCCAGAAGGCCCGAGAAGCGCTGCAAATCGGAATCACGGAGTTGCACATCGTTGGGGGACTGCATCCGAGCCTTCCATTTGGTTACTACCTGGAAATGTTGAGGGAACTTAAAAAACTGGATGGCAGGCTCCAACTTAAATGTTTCACTGCGATTGAGATTTTGCACCTGGCCTGGCTGGCAAAAAAGGATACGCGGCAAACGCTTATTGAATTAAAAGCAGCTGGACTGGACTCGTTGACGGGCGGCGGCGCAGAAATCTTCCGAAAGAAAATAAGGAGCGAAATAGCTCGTGGGAAAGAATCGGCGGAAGAGTACCTGGAAGTCCATAAAACCTGGCATTCTCTGGGAGGCAGAAGCACCTGCACCATGCTTTATGGGCATTTGGAAAGCCTGGAAGACAGGGTTCACCATTTGAGCCTGTTGCGGGCTGCGCAGGATGAAACGGGAGGTTTCACCGGTTTTATTCCTCTGGCCTACCAACCAGACAACAATCGACTTGCGGTGAAGTTCGCGCCGAGCGGGTTTGATTCGCTACGAACCATCGCCATCAGCCGGATCTATTTGGATAATTTTGATCATATCACAGCATACTGGGTGGGGGTCGGGCTGAGGCTGGCACAGACTGCTCTGAGTTACGGTGCTGACGACCTGCATGGAACGATTGGGGAGGAACACATCTTCCACATGGCCGGCGCCACCTCGCCGCAGTTGCAGAGTGAGGTTCAATTATTGAAAGCCATTCGCGAAGCTGGAAGAGTTCCGATACAACGAAACACTTTTTATGAACCGTTAAAGGTTTTCGAAAATTCTCCCGAAAAAGAGTCCGAGCTGTCCGTCACTGCGGGGGCTGGCACGGGCCAAAGCTGGAATGAATGAAGAAACTCCAAAATTGAAAATGGCTGCCGCTGAATCGGCCGAACAGTTGGCAAGACGATTCGAAAGAGAACAGCGGCAGGTCCTCCGCGCGGCGGAAGATAAACTGGCGGCGGGATTGGGAAAAGCGCGGGTGGGGTCCGTTCCTTATCTGAATGCAGTGCCTTTGACGCGGGGGCTTGAAGAGGATATTGTTTTTGTTCCGCCTTCTCAATTAGCCACCCTTCTCAGAAAAGGTGACCTGGACGCGGGACTGGTGAGTATCACGGAAGTGTTTTTTCACGATATTTATGATATTCTGGACGGTGTCGCGATCGCTTCGCTGGGTGAGGTAAAAAGCGTGTTTCTTGCCCATTTGGATCCTTTGGACAAAATTGGGGAGATCGCATGTGACACGGCTTCACTGACCAGCGTTAATCTTTTGAGAGTGCTGTTAACGGAACGCGGGCTTTCTCCGCAGTTTCGTCCCTTGAAAGCATATGCCGATAGCTCGTCAGAGCGGAACGTTCTGTTAATTGGAGATCCGGCGATTGAATTCATCCGCTCGAATCCAAAGCACGAAATTTGGGACCTGGGCGCCGCATGGTTTGAACTGACCGGACTTCCTTTTGTTTATGCTGTTTGGGCGATTCGACGTGATCGAAACACAAGAGAATTGAGACAACACCTGAGAGAAGCAAAGAATTTCGGATTGGATACGCTGGACAATATCATTCGCACCCGTCCGGAATTCGACCTGGAATTTCGCAAGGATTACCTGGGCTGGCATATCCATTACCATCTTGGAACAGACGAAAAACGGGGGATTGCCAGGTTTCTTGAACTGTTAAAGAAACATCAGCCCGAGCCTGTGTTCCAACCGACGTTTACGATTTAGCGCTATGATTTACGATCCTTCTTTCGATGACCTTCTACAAAGAACCTGGGACGGATCCAGAATTTCAGAGGCAGACGCTTTGCGGTTGTATCATTTACCGCTGGAGGAACTCGGAGCGCTGGCAGACAGGCGCCGTCAGTTGGCGAAGGCGGCGGCTTACGAGGGTCGTGGGAATGAGATCGTGACTTATATCGTCGATCGCAATGTTAATTACACCAATGTTTGCAACGTCTATTGTAAATTTTGCGCTTTCTGGAGAACCGAAAAAGATGACGAGTCCTACGTGATCACCCACTCCGAGATGGACCAAAAGATCGAAGAAACCCTGGCTCTAGGGGGGACCCAGATTCTCATGCAGGGAGGGCACCATCCGAAACTCACTTTTCAATGGTATTTGGATTTACTGTCACATATTAAATCAAAATATCCGTCTATTAATATCCACGGTTTTAGCCCGAGTGAGTTTATCCATTTTCAGGAGGTTTTTAACATGCCACTGGAAGAGATCATCCGTTCCTTCACGAAGGCTGGGCTGGGCTCCATTCCGGGCGGAGGAGGAGAAATCCTGGTGGACAGGGTTCGCAAGCGAATAGCTCCATTAAAAGCCATGAGCGACGAGTGGCTGAAGGTGATGGAAATTGCCCATGGCCAGGGTTTGGCTTCGTCCGCCACCATGATGTTTGGTCACGTAGAGACAGTGGAGGAACGAATTGAACATTTGGAACGGATCCGAGCTCAGCAGGATGCGACCAGGGGATTTACAGCATTCATTGCCTGGACTTTCCAGTCAGAGAATACGAAGTTGAAAGCCCCTACGGTGGGAGCGGCGGAATACCTTCGAATGCAGGCACTTTCGCGCATTTACCTGGACAACGTCTCGAATATACAAAGTTCATGGGTTACCCAGGGGCTGGATATCGGACAAGTGGCCTTGAAATACGGGGCTAACGATCTGGGCAGCATCATGATAGAGGAAAACGTGGTGTCGAAAGCGGGGACCAGCTATAAAATGGGTGTTACCGACATGAGAAGGTTAATTATGGAACTCGACCTCCATCCTCATCAACGTGATAATTGGTATAAACTCCTTTAGTGAAGGCGTAATTCGCCGATAAAAGATTACTACCTTTGGTCAGAAGTGATCCCAGCATGATTTTCCAGGCCGGGAGAAAGCGAAGTAACCAGTGGCATCGACATGTTAAAAGAGATTTTTAATAAATTCGTGGTTGCTGGCATATTCACCTTTTTCGGGTTGGGGATGACCAGCGTTGCACAAGAAGCACAGTCCTTTCCACTGCTCACAAACGTCAGCCAAATCAAGGCCCTTTCCGGCGAAGAAGCCGGAAAGGGCTACCCTGTCCGACTGGAAGCAGTGGTCACCTACATAGCGCCTGAAGGGTACGTCTGTTTTGTTCAAGATTCGTCTGGTGGAGTTTATGTCAATACCGATGGACGTGCTGATCCCACCAACCGCTACTCACCTTTGCTGCAAGTTGGCAAATCCGTAAGACTGGAAGGCAAGACCGGGCCAGGTTTGTTCGCTCCTGTTGTTGATCAGTATCCAACAATTACCGAACTGGCCAACCCAGTAAAAATCAGTCCCAGGTCCTTATCCCTTGACCAGGCTTGGACGGGGCACTACGACGCGGAGTACAGCCAGATGAAAGGCATCGTTCGATCCGTTTCGATTAACGACCAAAACCTTATTATCGAAGTAGCAGCCCAGACAGGTAAATTCGAAGTCGTGGTGCATCGGGGAAGAGAATCGCCACTTATCAACGATTTGGTTGACGCAGAAATTACCGCGACCGGCGTGTGTGGACCGTTGTTTAATGCCACCAAGCAGCTCGTGGGTATCCACATGTTTTGCGCTTCGTCGGACAGCATTTCGATAGACAAAGCTGGCCCGAAAGATCCCTTCAGCTCGCCGATCCAGAGACTAAACGAACTGATGCAATTTAACCCCACTGTGTTGCCGGGGCACCGAGCTCATATCAAAGCAACCATTACTTACGTCGATGCCGGAAGCGGGGTTTTTTTGCGAGGCCCGGGAGGGACAACGTGGGCGAGAATGACCAATACGGGAGCTCTCCAACCCGGCGATGTGGTTGAAGTAACAGGTTTCCCATTATTAGTCGAAGACACCATTCTGATGGAAAATGCAGCCTGGAAAAAAACAAGTGAACGGGAAAATCCAGTTCCGCTTTCTGTCCGGGCTGAAGAACTCTTTACCACTAATAAATTAGAGCTGGTAAAACTCGAAGGAGTGCTTCTGGAGGATTTCGTTCGAGGTGGTGATCAAGTCTTTGCGGTGGAATCCAGCAATATAGTCTTTAATGCGTATCTCAAGCGACTCGGTAAACACGACCTGCGAATACAGGCAGGGGCCAAGCTTGAATTAGTTGGAGTGAGCTATGTGCAGGCAGATTCTTTAAAACAAAAACAGGTGCTTCGACTTATGATGAGAAGCCCTACTGATATCGTCGTGCTGCAAAACCCCTCATGGTGGACCGCTCGACGAACCGTCTGGATATTAGCGGCAACGACTTGCGGGATATTTTTGGTGGCTGCGTGGGTGGCGGTGGTCACTCGTAAAAATGCTTTTCTGAAGGTACAAATTGAAGAAAAAGAAGCCGCTCAAAAGGAGCTTTTAAAAGCCCGCGATGGGCTGGAAGAAACGGTGGAGAAGAGAACGGAATCGCTTAAATTGCAGGTTCTTGAAACCGAACGGGCAGAAAAAAAAGCGCAGGAAGCCAAAGTGGCGGCCGAAGCAGCCAACCAGGCGAAAAGCGCATTCCTGGCCAACATGAGCCATGAAATACGAACTCCGATGAACGGGGTGCTCGGCATGATCAATATTCTATTGGATACCGAGCTGGACGAGGAACAAAAGGATTTTGCGATAACAGTCCGCGCCAGCGCGGAATCGCTTCTAACAATTATTAACGATATACTCGATTTCTCCAAAATAGAGGCTGGAAAACTCACGTTTGAATCGCTCGACTTCGACCTGGTGAATGTGGTTGAAGGAACGCTGGAGATGATTGCTGAAAAGGCCCAAACCAAGGGCATCGAAGTCGCCTCCATGCTGCATGAAGATCTGCCGCTGAAGTTAAAAGGCGATCCTGGGCGAATTCGCCAAATTCTGCTAAACCTTTCCGGAAATGCCGTCAAATTCACCTCCCAGGGTGAAGTGGTCATCGCAGTCAGCAAGCGCGGAGAAAGCGAAAACGAAGTCGAGCTGCTTTTTGAGATTAAAGATACTGGGATCGGGCTGGCCAAGGAAGCGGTTGATCGTCTCTTCCAACCCTTCTCGCAAGCAGATGAATCCACCACCCGCAAATATGGCGGTACCGGTCTCGGACTGGCCATTTCAAAACGGCTGATCGAATTAATGCATGGATCCATTGGGGTTCAAAGCGAGCCCGGCAAGGGATCTACATTCTGGTTTACGGTCAAGTTGGAAAAACAGGCAGACCAGACCCGAAGCAGGACAGAGGTCCCCGAGCTTACAGGGACCTTGAGCAACAAGCGGGTATTAATTGTTGATGACAATCAAACCAACCGAACAATACTGACCTACCAACTATCAAGGTGGGGAATGAGCCAAATTTCAAGCGTCGAGAGTGGAACGGAAGCCATCGCTTTGTTGCAGACCGCAGCACGTAGCGGAAATCCCTTCGACATGGCCCTGATTGACTTTCAAATGCCGGAAATGGACGGGTTGATGCTAGCCAGGATCATCCAGGCCAACCCCCTGATTGCCAGAGTGCCACTGGTTATGCTGACCTCCGTATGCAACCGGTTTACGAGTACAGAGATGAAAAGAGTTGGGCTGCATACCTGCCTGGTTAAACCAGTGAAGCAATCCCAACTCTTCAACACCATCATGCAGGTGGCAACCGAAGCGGAAGCGAGAATCATTCGTTTTTCCAAGATAACTGAAAAGCCTTCCCTCTCGATTGTCGCAGCGGTTCCTAAAAAGACGAAATTATTATTGGCGGAAGATAACCTGGTGAACCAAAAAGTGGCATTACGCCAGCTCGAAAAATTAGGATATCAGGCGGATGTCGTGTTTAACGGACTTGAGGCAATTGACGCGGTACAGCGCATTCCCTATGAAGTCATTCTGATGGACTGCCAAATGCCGGAGATGGACGGATTTGAAGCGACTGCAGGTATACGGGATTTGGAAAAAAACAGCAGGACCTGCTCCCCATCAAGAATCTATATTATTGCCATGACCGCCAATGCAATGCAGGGAGACAGGGAACTCTGCTTCCAGGCCGGAATGGATGATTACGTTAGCAAACCGGTCCAAACAACCGACCTGGAGCTGGCCCTTGGCCGCGCTATACCAGGAACGGAGCCCGGTGCCATCGCGAAATAATTTCTTGATCCGTTTTTCCCTTCAATCACAATGCACGGCTTAACTTTGTTTAAGCCTGATGATAAAAATACTGCTGGTAGGAATAGGCCGTTGGGGAGCGAATCACCTTCGTGTTCTGAGTTCTCTTCCAATTGAATTCTACGTGGCAGACCTCAGCCCTAAAAGGCTGGAGGAGGCAAAAAAACTGGGGATCCCCGAGGCGCGGCTCTCCACGGACTACAAACAATTTGCGGAGATCGTAGACGCCGCAGTAATCGTCACCCCAGCGCAGTCCCATTTTCCCCTTTGCCAGGAGTTTCTAAAAGCTGGCAAAGATGTCTTCGTGGAAAAACCGTTGACGCTAACCAGCGACGAATCCAAAGCTCTTACCGAACTCGTCAGCTCGACCGCGCGGGTGCTCCAGGTGGGACACATTTTTCGGTATGATCCAGCCTCAACCTGGCTCAAAAACGCCATCCAGTCCGGCGACCTCGGAAAAATCAATATCCTGCGCGGTCATTTCGGCGGGTTTAAGAGGCCACGGAACGACAGTGGGGTAATGTTCGCCGATGGAATTCATTTTGTTGACCTGTTCAATTACTTTCTCGGGGCGACGCCCGTATCCGTCCAGGCCATACACCACGATTTCATGGGCCGCAACATGGAGGATTTTTCGCTTGTTTCCATGGAGTACGATACTATTTATGGAAAAACATGGGCAACGGTGGAAACAGAGTATTTCATTCCTGGAAAGTTCAGGGATGTGACGGTGGTGGGAGATAAAATGACGGCAGTTTGCGATTATAATCTGCCCCAGAATAAAATTAAGACCTTCGAAAATTCCCACGTTCGCGAAGGAAACGACTTCAAAGGTGTGGAAGGAAAGATCACGCAGGTGGAAACAGCGAAAGAGGAACCCTTGCTGGCCGAGCTTGCCGCTTTTTTGAAAAGCATTGAATCCAGGAAGCAGCCTTTGGCTGATGTCTGGTCCGGATATCATTCTGTTATGGTCCTGAACGCTGCGCTGGAATCGTTGAAAACAAATGGTCCCGTTCGTATTGCCAAATAAGTTTAAGAGTATGCAAAAAATCCCATTGTCAAAGTGTTACATTGATCAGGAAG
>JAQGOY010000053.1 GCA_028293375.1 Verrucomicrobiales bacterium
AATACTCGCATTCATGCTGTTGGTTTGGGTGCCCACGAAAAACCAGTTGAGCCCGTCAGCGGATTGGTAACCGTTCAAATAAATTCCGGAACGGACCAGCTTCAGCCAGCGCGGCGGAACGATCCCAGCCACAGTGTTGATGCCAACGCTCGAGCCTCCGGTGGTGGTCCGGCCCTGCAGGGAGACGCCATTGCCGGGAGTTACAAACAGCACACCGTGACGCGAATCAGCGGCGAGAGTTTCTCGAAACATCACGGCGCCTTTAGCCCAGGGATCCGTGTTCTGAACCGAAGCGACATGGACGACGATTTCCCCATCCCCACTCCATGGCTGGTAAACGAATTGGAAGCTATCGCTGGTGCCCCAAATATCAGCCCCGCTGCCTTTGGCAGTAAATGTTCCGGAACTGTAAGAGGCACCTCCTGCCAAACCAACAGAACCAATATCCTGGCTGGACCAGGAGCCCGTGACAGGCTTCGAAAAAGGATCATCAAAAATATCGACCGTTGCTGTGCCATCGATATTGATATTGGTTTTGTAGGAGGTTATTCCGGCGTCAACAATGAGCAGGTTGTCGTGAAGGACAACGGCACTCGATTTTAGGACCATGAGAGATCCTGAAACGGAAGCGAGATCGTTGTAGAGGTTCGGGTTCTGGAAAGTATTATTGGCCACCAATATATTCGTCGCGGAAGCCACTTCCAGGGCTGCATAGGGGCAGTTTTTAAAAAGGTTATTTTCGACTATTATGTTCTGGCAAATGGGATAACTGACAATCCCGGCCGAGGCAGTCTCACCGGCGATGACTACGTTTTGGGGCATGCTGGCGAAGGCATTGTGATTAAGATCGTTCCCATCAAACACGTTATTGCGGACAATAATATTCTTCGGGTTGTTTCCTTCCTGATAGGTGGTTGCGAGGCAAACGATAAACATGGCCGCATCAAAGTTGCGAAGGAACTGATTATTTTCAATGGTTCCATTGGCGCAGTGAGTAATGAGGCCCCGGACTTTGTTATCGTGAATATAACAATTTCGAATAATATAGTTCGCTGAATTGTAGCGTTGATTAAAAAGAACACTATTTAGATCCGTGCCGCCGGGAATGGCATTGGCGAAAGTAATCGTGCATTGACTGATCCCATCATTGTAAGTGCGGGAAGTGACTGCCGACTGGAAACCCGCCGGGGACATATCCCCTTTTCGGAACTGGACAACATCTCCAACATTGTAAGGGTTACGCCAGCTTATGCAGTTTTTCGCGACCAGGGTATTGCCACTGATGCCGGTTACACCCTGGGAACAGGTGTCGTGAATATTGATGGCATCATCTCCAGCGTTGCTGATTTCAAAATTCTGCAACTTGAGATAGCCATACGAGTTGTTGACGTGAAGACCATCAGAAGCGCTGGAATAATGCCAGAGAGAACCAGGGGCGCGGATCAACTTGGAATCGATGATCTGGGTATGGTGGCTGGTGCTGACATAATACCCCATTCCCAGGGTGGAGTAGAGAATAGCATTGGTAAAAGTAATGTCGTTACTATCGGTCACGTTAAAAGCGTGAAATTCATATTCGTAATGGCGGGTCACATAATATTGACCAACGACGCCATGCTGACTGTTGAACCATCCGTTCCCGTTAACACTGGCGTTTTGGTAATAGCGGATAATGTTTGCAGCAGGTTTGGTGGTCTTGGTGAAGTCCAGGCGCCATTGGCCAATGATCCCCATGCCTTTGTGCGAGCAATTATAATTTGTACTATCCACTTCCACAATTTCATGAACGGTAGCACTCGCGTTTGGGTTGCTTTCATAAGGGAACAGCAAGTCAATGTAGTTTCCAGCGGGGTCGATGGCATGCAATTGCCCCAGACTTTGCAACGGTTCCAAGGCCCAGTTCCAATCCATGGTGTAATTTTGAAGAACAACACGCTGGCAGTTTTGGAGACGGATATATTTAGCTTTGGCTTCCATCAGGAACTGGGCTCCCTGGCCGTCGAAAACAAAGTCGGTGAATCCGTTAAAATCGAGAATGGCCCCGTAACTGGAACCATAGTTACCCAAATGATAAGTGCCGGGTGGAACCGTTAATTTATAAGAATTATTCGCTTTACAGTAGTTGAGGGCGTTAACAAAGGCGGTGTAATTCGAACCGCCGGTATTTCCGGGCTTGACGCCCCATGCTCCGGCATCCACGACCTGCCCTGCACCGATTGCGGGCGGCGCAATGGTAAAGTCCACCGAACCGGCGCCAGTGGTGCTGGCGCGAATGGAGGCCTCGAGTTGCTCTGTGGTGTTGGCTGACAAGTGAAGAGGCGCCGCGAGGAGGGCGGCAAGAATAGTCAACAGGAATCGTTTCATAATATAGATCAATTGCGTTGTTGCCGACAGTGGATGGATAGGACGATGCGCTCTGGACAGCGAACGGTCAATCATCACAACCATGTTATTCCTGTGAATGAATTTACCGTCATGTGATGTAAAACAGTACAGTCGATTGGACTTGTTCAGAGGTCCTGAAACGATAGAATATCGAAACAGAACCCCTTCGTGATTAACCGGCCTATGAATTTTCTTAGGTGGACAACTTGCGCCGTCCTTTTTTGGTCCAGCCTGGAAGCAAGCGCCCAGTTATTGCCCGCGAGAACCAACCTCGCGTTGCTCACCAACGTGCAGCAGGTGTTGAACCTTTCCCCTGAAGAAGCACAGCGTCGGTATCCTGTTCGGTTGAAAGCAACCGTTACTTATTATCGCAATCCAAAAGGTGGGCCCCGGATGCTGTTTGTGCAGGATGAGAGCGCCGGAATATTTATTACGGGCGCTACCCCGTCGCTCGAGACGGGACAACTCATCGACCTCCAGGGGACCACGGATCCAGGAGAATTCGCACCCCGCATTTCAAAACCAATTGTTCACATTCTTGGGCAAGCCCCGCTGCCACACGCGGAATTGAAAGGTTTCGAGGATTTAATCACGGGGAAGGAGGACTGTCAGTGGGTGGAGGTGAAAGGCATTGTGCGATCAGCCCGTTTTTTGGAAGGCAGCGACAACCAGCTACAGGTGGATCTGGCCTGTGGCAGCGGTAGACTCACGGCTAAAATACTGGTTGAAGAAAAACAAGATTTTTCGGCGTGGGTGGACGCCGTGATCCGAGTGCGCGGAGTTTGCACCACATTGTTCAATAAAAAGCGGCAGCTTTTAGGGGTCGAATTATATACCAAAGGAATGGATCATGTGGTGATTGAAACTCCTGCGCCTCCTTCGCCCTTTCAGATTTCCGAATCCCCTGTCGATGACCTGATGCAATTCTCCCGGAATGGACGCTTCGGGCACCGAGTAAAGGTATCGGGCACGGTGACATTTCATGGGAATGGAAAATTCCTATATGTGCGTGGAACCCGTGGAGCGTTACTGGTTCAAACGACAGAAGAGACGCGGGAGCAGCCGGGAGACCGAGTAGAGGTCCTGGGATTTCCCGGGCCGGGAGATTTCTCAGCCGTAGTGCAGGATTCTTCGGTGCATAAAGTGGGCATGACAAGTTCCAACGATTTTTCTCCGTGGAGAGTGGACGTGAACCAGGCATTGAGTGGAAGATACGACGCCGACCTGGTTGAAATTGATGGAAGAGTGCTGGAAAGCGCACGCACGGCTGAGCAGGAAATACTCACTGTCCAGGCCAGCAACCTGGTATTCACGGCAATCCTGGAGAGGCCTCATTCCATGAGAGAGATGCTGCCGAACGAGAGTTTGGTGCGACTGCGCGGAATCTGCGTGATGCAAGCGGGGAGCCAATGGGCAAAACCACAATCCTTTCGGCTCCTGTTACGATCACCTGCGGACATCACCTTGCTGGAAAAACCTTCCTGGTGGACCCTGGCACGAATGCTTTGGCTGATGGCTGGGGCGATGATGATAGCGATGATCGCCTGCGGGTGGGTTGTGGTGATATCACGGAAAAATGCGTTACTGTGCGAGCATCGGAGGATTCAGCATGAGATTCTGGAGATTAGCGGAAGGGAGCAGCGCCGAATAGCCCAGGATCTGCACGATGGGGTGTGCCAGCAACTGGGCGCAATCGCATTCTTAACAAAAATGCTGGAAGAAGACCTGGAAACAAAATCTCCCGAGCATTTTCATTCTGCGCGCGAGATTTCCCTGCATTTGAAAGAAGCGATTGGGCAAACACGATCAGTAGCCAAAGGGCTTTTGCCGGTCAAGCTGGAGGAGAACGGATTGGAATCTGCGCTGGAGGAACTGTCCGCCAGCACCTCACGCGTATTCAGAGTCCAATGCAACTTCGAATGCAAGGATCCAGCAATGCTTCAGGATAACAAAACAGCCGTGCATCTTTATTTTATCGCCCACGAAGCAGTAAGCAATGCAGTCAAACATGCGGAACCGGCCCATATCTGGATTCATCTGGAGAGATCAACCAAAGGTCTTATCCTTCGCATCAAAAATGACGGTCGCGCTTTCGCGGGCGTAGATTCTGAACATCCGGGAATGGGCTTGCACATTATGAATTATCGCGCGCAAACCATAGGCGCAACTTTGGCTTTTGAAAGCAATGGGCAAGGAGGGTGCCAGGTGATTTGTTCACTATGAAAATTGAAACTAAAAAACGAATCCTGATTGTTGAAGATCATCCGCTGTATCGAGACGCACTTTGTCAATTGGTCAATAAGGAGAAGGACCTGGTCGTCTGCGGAGACACCGGGGATCGAGCCCAGGCGTTGAAACTGGTGCAGGAAACGCAGCCCGACATGGCAATCATTGACATCACCCTGGGTCAGGCCAACGGAATTGAGTTGCTCAAAGACATCAGAGCCCTGGAGGACGACCTGCCTGTATTAATTATCTCGATGCACGATGCCTCGTTGTATGCGGAGCGAGGATTGCGGGCAGGTGCTCGAGGATATGTGATGAAACATGAGGCCCCAGAGCGAATTCGCGCGGCAATTCGCCAAATCCTGCAGGGAGGAATTGCCTTCACAGAACAGGTAATGGAGAGCCTGGTATTGAAAATGGCGGAAGGAAAAGGCAAGTCAGTGGTGGAGCTGCTGAGTGATCGTGAGCTTGAGGTGTTCCGGTTGATCGGCCAGGGAATGGGTACGCGGCAGATTGCGGCGACCTTGCACCTGAGTATTCCCACGATCAATGGATTTAGAGCCCGGATCAAAGAGAAATTAAAAGTGAGCAATGGACCGGAATTGGCATTTCGGGCGGTTCGATGGGCGCAGCAGATCTAGAATTTTTAACCAATTTGAATTGCCAGGGGAGAAAATCACTCTTCTTTATAATAGCCGCTGACTGTATGCCCTGAATTCAGTAGTTTATTCGTTTCATTCACCACGGCAAAACGAGCGTGCCCTTTATATTGATTCGCCAGCGCATCCCCATCGGCACCAAGTTGACCTATCGGTTCCAGGGACGCGATTTCCGCCTGACTGACGTGAGTGGAGATGTAGTAAAAGAGTTGTTGGCCTGAGGAATGTTATAGGAAGCAGTAGCCAGTCGTTTCCGATGCAACGCGGGAAAGGAAAAACCTCGATCCGGAAACATCCGAATCGAGGCTGAATCTTTTAAGTCACCAAATGAGTGACCTTGCGACCCTCAAATTAATTCTGAGGGATATTATGAATGGTGTGCTGAATCTCCTGGGAGACCTCGTTACCGTCCGAGGCCTTGATGCTCCACTTGATGGATTCCTGCATGACTGGCTTGAAATCAGCAATTTGGAGCGAGACGGTCTTGCCATCGGCGGAGAGCGAGGCACCGGTGATGTTGATGGCTTCGCGGCCCTTGCCCACAGTCCCCTTTTCGTCTGGTGTGACGAGGAATTCAGGAGAGCCGTAGTGTTCAGCACGTTCATAATTCCAGCGTTTCCCACTCCAGTTCTGGAGATCCACCACGCTGTCCGAAGCCAGTGGTTCGGTGAATGTCAGTTGAACGCCGTCCTTGACCACTTTGAGGGCCTTCACGGAGTAAACTTTCTTACCTGTGTAACGAACGCGATCGAAGCCAGCATCTTTTGCAGCAGTAGTCTGCCATTCGCGCAGTCCGGCCACGTAAAGCTGACCATCGTTCTTGTTGAAACGCGCGCGCATCACTGAGGAAGTGAATTTGAGCGGGAATTTGACGACGCCACCCTGCATCATGCCATTGGATGCCTTCTCTTTAAGGACAAGAAATAGACTCGATTTTCCGTAGGATTCGTGGAGCAGTTCGCCTTGGTACGGACCCCATTTGCTGCTGGTAACCCAAATCTGTCCGCCGCCGGAATTGTCGTAGTCCTGATGGGAAATCCAAGCCAGGGGTGGTGTCCAGGTATCGGAAAGGGACTTCGGAGTGAGCTTGTTGATGACGCCAAGGAACTGGCCGGGTTTTTCAATCCAATTGATAGGAGTGGCGGGAACCCAGGTTCCTTCATTGTCGCTCGTGGTGATTTGTCCGGTGGGACTGATGCCAATGCCATTAGGAGCACGCAAACCCCGGGCGATGATTTCAAATTTTTTGCCATCTTTGCTGACTTTGAAGAGGCAACCGGAATGCGCATGAACAAACCCGTTGGCACGAGATGCTGCTGTATTTCCGAATCCAGGACCACCGCCGTTGACAGGGTTGGCTTTGGCGAAATAGAAATTCCCCTGGGCATCTGTCTGAAGATCGAAGACGAACTCATGAAAACCTTCGGAGGAGTTGATGTCGTTATTAAAGTTTTCGTAATAATCGGCTTCGCCGTCTTTATTATAATCGTAATAACGGGTCAATTGATCCCGACCGGAGGTGTAAATGACGTCATTGACGATTACCAACCCGAGCGTTTCATACATGCCTGAGGCGAAACGGTGCCACTTCAAATTCTCAAGATTTTCATCTATCCCTTCAACGATCCAGATGTCGCCTTCATGTGTGCATAAAGCGGCGCGTTTCCCATCCGAGAAAAAGTCCATGCCAGAGAAGCGGACCCGGCGATTCCATGGGTTTGGAGAAGGTGCCGTGATAGAGTCAGTCGCGTAAGCGCCATCAGGAGTGGTGCTGGTGTTAAGAGCCCCTTTCATCTCCAATGCCTGAGGCCAGTGTGCAGCGCCGCCTTTCACATAATTAATCACCTGAGGACTTGTCGCGGCAGAAAGAGCAACCGACTTTTCAGCATCGGCCTTGTCACCGCTCCAGATTACCACGCTAAACGTGGAATTCTTCGCCCCTTTAGGGACGGTAACGGTGAGGTGACCTGTATCTGCGTTGAAATCGAGAGAGGATCCGGTGGAAGCCCCCACAAGAACAACGGTGGTGGCATTTGTTTCGCCTGTAACCACGATACCGCTTTTACCGAGTGGTTTGCTCACGCCGTTCGGGATATCAGCCAGGATGGTGGTCAGGTCCGTTTTGGCGTTTTCGATTTTGAATGTCCGGACGAATCCAAGAAGCCCGCCAGCGGAGACGCTGGAAGGTTGTTCGATAACTTTGGAACCGAGGACCGTGTACGAAAGCACGACATCCATCCCGTTGACATACATGCCTTCCCAATGACACCAATCCTTGGGAAGTGGCCCGATCAGTTCGGGGCGGTTGTCTTGAAAATCACCTTTGGCATTTGCCCAGGCGGGAGCCTGGCGCGTGCCGAATTGCTGCTTGCCCATAATGGCAGGGTGTTGGGCGTGACCACCATTGTAAGCCACCCCGTTCGGCGTAATGTAGCCGCCTGTCCATCCTGAAGCCACCCGGAGTAGATCTGTGTCCCATAGGACGTTCATCCCGTTACCGATGCGAATGGCGTAGCCTTTCAATGCTACGTTCGTCCCAGGGCCTTGCGCGCTAATACATGCTCCCTGGAAGGGGAAATCCTCCTGGAAAAATTTCGCGCCGGCTGGTTGGGCGAAGATATTTGGGCTGGTTAAACAAACAACAGCAGCGGCAATGCCGCCTATAATTTTTGATCTAGAACTCAACATAGTTAATGGAATGAGAAAGACGTTATTTCGGGCTTAAACTTAGTCAATGCAATAAAGCCAAAGGATGTCGTCGAATTTTGGTCTAATCCGGTTTTGACGCAAGGGGTGGCCTGTATATTCGGAGAGCGGAGAGATTTTCAAACGATTTCCCGCGCAACTCCACCACGTGTTTCGCGTTCGTGAGCCCCTGCGCCAGGACAATGCAGTTTTCGAGAGTTGAATCCACGGGGGTCGAAGGTTGGAATTCGTCTTTGTAATTTGGGACGACATTCCAGTTGAAAGTAAATCCCACAGGCACTGTTTTCTTAAATACCCGGTGGCAGTACTCGAGGTTCCAGTCGCCCGGTTCAATAACCACTCTTTTGCTTTTGGAAACAAAACGCTCCGTGCTGCTCCCCGCCCCGTCATCCCCGGTAGTGGAGCCTTTAATGGTGAATTTCACATTCTTGAGGTCATCGGATACATCGGTGAGAGTGACCGTCCATTCTTCCAATTCTCTCGGAGCCTCGGCATCCACCTTTAGCAGGCAAGGCCAGTTGCTGTTTGGAAAAGCTGATACGCGGTTAACGCTTCGAAGGGATGGTATTGAGGACGGCTTTCGCCCGTCGATCCATACTTCGAGTGGTTCGCTACGATTCAGTAGTGGCGATGAAATCGCATCAATCCGGTTCCCGAAAAATTCGAATCTTAAAACCTCGCCTGCAGGGTGCAACTCTTTGCCCAGTTGAAACGTACGGACCAGATTTGTCCACGCGTGATCATCTCCTGTGGCATTTTGCACGAGCCAATGCTCGACCAGCGCAGACATGACAAAATTTCCGTGGTCGTTGAGATGGACACCATCCTTTAGGAGAGCGTTGGACGAAAGCTGATACATGGTACGTTGAATACCGCGCCCCATGAGGTTGGTGTCTCCATAATATTTGGCGCAGGAAAAGAAGTTTCAACAAGCTGGGCGCTCGAACGAAAGCGCAAAAATAGAATGGTCACGAACAAAAGCAACTGAAGGGTGCGATTTTTAGAAAACATGGGTAGCTTGATGAATATAATGTCCCGGATTATTGATTCGTAGTTAGTTTATGGACCTCACTTGGTGTTTTTCAGAAAAGCAAGAAGATCAGCCAATTCCTGTCTGCTAAGCTGTTCGTCAAGGCCCTGAGGCATGATGGAAACGGTTCCCGGTTTTTGGTCTGCGATATCAGCCTTTGCGATTTTGACTTCGGCGTTGGCACCAGTGGCGAGAAGTAGATCTGAGGAAGTGTCGCGTTTTATAATGCCACTCTGAACTTCGCCTTGCTTTGTGGTGATGAGAACCGGTTCGAAGCTTCGGACGAAACTCGCGCTTGGGTAAACTATGGATTCCAACAAGTCGCGCTCCGATCTTGCGGTTCCAACGCTGGTCAAATCCGGACCGATATTCCCGCCGACATAGCCGACCTTGTGGCAAGCCATGCAGGAGGCTTTGGCGCTGTTAAAAACAAACTGCCCCTTTCTTGAGTCTCCGTTCAGCTTTTTCAAATCGGCAAGGAGTGCATCGAGATGGGCGGATTGTTGAGGAGCGCCAGAATCGAGGGTTTTTAAAAAGAATGCCAGTTGGGATTGCACGGAATCGGGATAGCGGGCAAAAATGGCCTTGAGGTTACCAGCCGGCAGACTGCGGGCCGCTTTTGATTTTTGCAGTGCAGTCACCGCGCTTTGTCCAACAACCACATCATCGCGTCCTTCAAAAACCTCAAGGAATTTCAACAATTCCAAAGGCCCGATGTTGGGTAACATTTCTGAGGCTTTTCCCAAATCAGCCGCACTGAGCCTGGTCCTTAGCAGCACTTGTAGCGCTTTGCTTCGCCTCAAAGCGGATTCCTTTGGATTCAGAGACGATAACAAAAGGTCAACAACATCGGGTGGAAGAGGTTCCAGAACGCCCCAGGTGCCAAAAAGTGCATCGACTCTAACGTCGCTGACAAGAGCCTGGTCCGCCGCCAGCCCAAGCAGGAGATTTTGCAACTTCATCCCTGCTGGCCTTTTGTTGCTGTTCAGCTGATGAGCCGATTCGAGAGCAGCATCTCGAAGCGCAGCATCGTTCTGGCTAAGCACATCGCAGATCGTATTGAGCCATGAATCGGAGATAATTTGGGGGTGGGCCTGAGAAACCGTTACAATAAAGGCAATCTTGTCGGGCATCCTGGCCGTGGTAAAATTGGTTGCGAATATATCCTGCACTTGTGGTGAGGACGCCAGGATTTTTAGAAGTTCTTTTCTATCTTCAGAGAATTTGGAGGGTGGAGTCGCTTTCAACAATTCCTCCACAAAATCCGCAGCGAAACCATTCCAACTGAGATGATGCTTTAGAATCCAAATCGCGCTTTTTCGCAGCTCTTTGTCTTCATTTTTCAAAGCTGGAAGAATATCAATAAATTCCAAACGGCCAGAATCCATTTGATCGAGCGCAGTCATAGCAGCCTTTTGCACCGGAGTAAAACTGGACTTGAGGCCAAGCCGGGTTTGAACAGGATCTCCAATCTGGACCAAGGCGTAGACCAGAGTGTGTTCCAGAAAAGGGTCCGCTCCGGCATAACGCGCCGATTCGAGCAGTGCGGCTACTGCGGTCTTGTCGCGCAACCGGCCAAGGCCTTCAGCAGCGGTCCGAACGATGTGGGCAGACTCTGCATTCGTGGCTGCGCTCTTGGAATTCTTTTCCAGGATTTCCCGGAACCATTTGGCGTTGGCAGGGTCGTTTTTCCAAACTGCCTTTTTCAAAGTAGCCGGTAGCGCGTAGTCGGCGAGCGAAGGAGGTTGTGCAAGTTTTTGATACGCAGCCCGGCGTTCATCAGGAGTCAAGGAGCGCGTCCCTTTTTTCTTCACCCGAAAAATCGCCCCGAGAACGTCAGGTTTTGCCAACTGGGAACTCGGGCAACAAAGTTTGTACCAGCCGCCCGTGTCGACAATGAGCAAGCTGCCATCGGC
>JAQGOY010000054.1 GCA_028293375.1 Verrucomicrobiales bacterium
GGGTGCATGCCGGGACACTTGCGACAAGCCTTCAAGGCGGCGATGTGGTTGATGAGCCTGGTTGAATACTCTTGCGATGGGCTCATTTTCGGATAATAGTGGAGAGCTTCATTAGAAACCGTTGCTAATAAAGTTCTTAGTTTAACAAATTACGACTTGATTACCAGCTGCCGGCAATCTATATTTCGCGCTCTTTTGATAAGAAAGTAACAATTATGCGACGCCCAAAAGGTATCAAGACGAATAAGTCAGTAGCCAAACGATTTAAAATCACCGGCACTGGCAAAGTAATGCGTTCCCGCGCCGGGAAACGCCATTTGCTGGCAGGAAAATCTCCCAAACGCCGCAATTCACTCGGAACGTCCAAGGAAGTGGATAAGACCGATAGATACCGAATCACCCAGAGCCTTCCATTCAGCCATTAATTTTAACGATTTTTTTGACCTATGCGTGTAACAAATTCCCCCGCTTCGCGTAAACGCCGGATACGTACAATTAAAGCAGCCAAGGGCTTTCGCCTGCGCCGTTCGAAGCTTTATCGCTACGCAGCCGATGCAACAGACCACGGCATGCAGTATGCGTATCGTGACCGTAAGAACAAGAAACGCACATTCCGGGCGCTTTGGCAGACTCGTATTAATGCAGCAGCCCGCGCTGCCGGCATGACCTACAGCCGATTCATAGAAGGCCTGAAAGCAGCACAATGCACGATAGACCGCAAGGTATTGTCGGACTTAGCAGCGCAGGACACAGTGGCCTTTGCAGAATTGATCAAACTGGCCCAGAACAGCCTTCAGACCAAAGCCGCCAAGGCTTGATCCACATAAGGTAATTTTATTAAAAAAGGGCGGCCAGACTCTGGTTCGCCCTTTTTTATTTTTAATCATTGACCCATCAGTCACGATCGATACCCGGATTTATGTCTTTTTTAAACGAAGTTGAACCGTTGAAAAACGCTGCGATGGAAGAATTCTCCAAGGCGGCAGACCTGGCCGCCCTAGAACAGGCGAAGAGTTCGTACCTGGGCGCCAATGGAAAATTCACCGCGCTGCTCCGGCAAATGGGAAGCTTGTCCAAGGAAGAAAAGCCTGCGGCAGGAAAACTGATCAACGTGGCCAAGGGAGAGATGGAAGCGGTGTTGAGCAAGCGCAGGACGGAACTGGAAATGTCAGCGTCACTGCCGAAAGAGCCGACCGATTTCACCCTGCCCGGGCGGCGCCGGACGATAGGCCGACTGCATCCCCTCACCCAGGTGACCAACGACATTGTCCGAAGCTTTCGCAAAATCGGTTTTGTGGTGGCGGACGGACCTGAGATTGAGGACGAATACCATTGTTTCGACGCGCTGAACACACCGCACGACCATCCAGCCCGGGATTTGCAGGACACGTTTTACCTGGAAGAAAACCAGAAGAAACTTCTGCGCACACATACTTCCTCGGTGCAAATCCGAGTGATGGCCAAGCAACAACCTCCGGTACGAATCATTGTTCCCGGGCGGGTGTATCGCCGGGATAATGCAGACGCGACCCATAACCCGACCTTTCACCAGATCGAAGGATTGTACGTGGACAAGAATGTCACGGTGGGAGACCTGAAGGGAACAGTGGAATTTGTTTTCAAGGAACTGCTCGGCAGCGAAGTGAAGCTTCGTTTTCGGCCGCATTACTTTTCCTATACCGAGCCGAGCTTCGAAATCGATTTCACCAGCCCGATGGTGAAGAAAATGGGAAAAGAATGGCTGGAGATCGCAGGGTGCGGAATGGTGCATCCCAAAGTGTTGCAGGAAGTGGGGTATAAC
This sequence comes from Verrucomicrobiales bacterium, assembly GCA_028293375.1. Taxonomy (GTDB): domain Bacteria; phylum Verrucomicrobiota; class Verrucomicrobiia; order Limisphaerales; family JAQGOY01; genus JAQGOY01. The sequence goes on from JAQGOY010000054.1 coordinate 1,802, forward strand.
CCGGACCAGTGGACGGGCTGGGCTTTTGGGTTTGGAATCGAGCGGATAGCGATGATTCGCTACGACATTACAGATATCCGGTTGTTTTATGAAAACGACATGAGATTCCTCAAACAATTTTAGTCCACAGTAAAACGCATTTAATCATTACCATGAAGGTTACTTTAAACTGGCTCAAGGAATACGTGGACTTCAACTGGACCGTGGAGGAATTGGCGGAACGGTTGACGATGCTCGGCGTGGAAGTCGAAGGAATCGTAAAACAAGGCGGAGAATTCGAAGGGGTGGTGGTGGCGCAGGTTCTGACTGCTGAAAAACATCCGAATGCCGACAAACTATCCGTCTGTAGCGTGATGGATGGAAAGGGTCCGAGACAAATCGTGTGCGGGGCAAAGAATTTCAAACCGGGCGATAAAGTACCGCTTGCTCTTCCTGGCTGCGTGATGCCGACAGCACCCGGGGAGCCCCCATTCGTGATCAAAGTAGGAAAAATCCGAAATGTGGAATCGCACGGGATGATGTGTTCCGGCAAAGAGCTCGGACTCGCAGACGACGCGGATGGATTGTTGCTGTTGCCAGCCGACGCGGTGGTAGGCCAACCCTTCGCCCAGCACCTGGGACGGGCTGGATCCGACGCCATTTTGGACTTGGAAATTACACCCAACAGGCCGGATCTGAACAGTGTGATAGGAATCGCGAGGGAAATCGCTGCGCTGACAGGCAATCCCTTGAGGTTGCCGGCAATCAAGCAGGTGGAATCGCAAGCGCAAGCGACTACAGAAATGGTCGATGTTCGAATTGAGAACTCGACACTCTGCCCCCGCTACGTGGCAAGAATTATTCACGGAGTCAAAGTTGGACCGAGCCCTGAGTGGTTAAAACAGAAACTGGTGAAAGTCGGGCTGCGCTCGATCAACAACGTGGTGGACGTGACCAATTTCGTGATGCTTGAGGTGGGGCAACCTTTGCACGCGTTCGATTATCGATTGCTGCAGACAACGGGGATGGAAAAACCTGCCGTGGTAGTAAGAACGGCGACACCGCAGGAAAAAATAACATCCCTGGATGGGAAAGAACGAGCGCTGGATGAATCGATGCTGCTGATCGCCAACAGCGAAAAGGCTGTGGCAATCGCTGGGGTGATGGGCGGGCAAAACTCCGAAGTTGGAGACAGCACCAGCAATCTTCTTTTGGAAAGCGCCTGCTTCAATCCTCAGTCAATTCGGGCGACATCCAAAAAATTGGATTTAAGAACGGATGCCTCGTATCGTTATGAGCGGGGAGCGGATGTGGGGATTTGTGAATGGGCCAGCGAGCGGGCAGCGAGTTTGATAGTGGAACTGGCAGGCGGCAAGATTTTGCAAACGCCAATAGACGCTTATCCCGGCAAAACGGAAGTGAAAGAAGTATCGCTTCGTTTCCAGAAAGTGACTGAGCTGCTGGGAGTTGAAATTCCGAAGGAACAGATGGTGTCGTTCCTGACAAGGTTGGAGTGTGTTCCGAGCCTGGTGACGGATTCGATGATTTCCGTGCGGGTTCCGAGCTTCCGGGTGGATATCAAGAGTGAAATTGACCTGGTGGAAGAGGTGGTTCGACTGTTCGGGATAGAGAATGTTCCGTCGACCGCGCCACGCGGGGCGATAGGGTCCAATGTGTTTGATACAATATTCGACCAGCACAACGAGGTGAGAAACATCCTGGTAAGCCTGGGAATAACAGAAGCGCAGGGACAGACGTTGATTTCAAGCCAGGATTGGCCAGGAGAACCGGAGAAAGTGGTAAGCCTGAAGAACCCGCTCAGCAGCGATATGAATATTCTGCGGCCGAGCCTGTTGCCGGGCCTTATTACTTCATTGAGAAACAACCTGACGCGTAAAACTGCGTCTGTGGCATTGTTCGAAATTGGAAAAGTGTTTAACAAATCCAATCAACAATCTACAGAAAATCGCAATGTGGCCATTGCCATGACGGGCCCCCGAAGCCAGATTTTCTGGCAGGGAGCGGATCGCGACGCAAACTTCGATATCTACGATGTGAAGGGGCTTTTGGAAGAATTCTTCGAACATTTCGGAATTCGCGGAGTTACCCTGACGCGGCGCGAAGGACCGACTGGGCTTTATGTGGAATCTGCGTCCATCGTCCTGGGTAAATTCGAGATTGGGACGATTGGACAATTGACGCCAGTGATAGCTCGAAAAAACGATCTTCGCGATGCTGTCATGATGTTGGAATTGAACCTGGATTTATTGGTGGCACGCCGGAACGCAGCGCGCAGCTTTAAGGCGCTGCCGCAATTTCCGTCGATTCGCCGAGATGTGGCGATGGTGGTGCCCGAATCAATCACCCACGAGATGGTGAGCCAGGCGGTGAAGCAATCCAAGGCTCCGAATCTTGAACTGGTAGAGCTCTTCGATGTGTTTCGGGGTAAAAACGTGCCGGAAGGGCAAAAATCAGTGGCATACGCTTTTATCTATCGGGCGATGGAAAAAACACTGACCGATACGGAAGTAAACGCGGCGCATGAGCTGGTCCTGGGAAAACTAAAAGGACAATTAAACGCGACCATTCGGGATAATTAATTATAAAGTAACTGTTTTGAAAGGGAGCGTTCTATCGAAACCTCCCGATAGCGGCAACTTTAGTCGAGCATCTCTCGACCCCAGTCCTATTTGCTGGAATTATTTGCCTATCCATTTGGTTAAAGTTGGACCAAGCTCGGGCATGCCCTTTTCCGCCCCACGAACAGCAGGTGGCGTGTCCCCGTATAATCAAACGTTGCGCATGACGAAGAATACTTTTCGGAATGAGCAAAGCTTCTGTCATCCAGAAAAATTCAATTTCTGATACCCTGATGATGAGCCCGTACTCGTTTATCTATCCTGTCCTGATTTTTCTGTATATTGCGACCTGCCCGGTGTTGGCCCTGGATCCCTCCAAATCAGTCTTTCAATTCAATTGCCAGAACTGGAATCGCCAGAGCGGATTGCCAAGCGACAAGGTCAACTCCGTGGCACAATCGACAGATGGTTATATCTGGCTTGGCACACAGAACGGACTTGTTCGTTTTGATGGACTCGAGTTTAAAACCATTCCGATAACCATGGCCGTAGCGCGTGGGCAGGATGTGAGAAGTGTTGTGAAGGCAAGCAAGGGTGGAGTTTGGTTTTGCATCTACAACGGAGGGGTCGGCAGGTATGACGACCACCTTTTCTTTCCCCTCGGAGATGAACGGATGCGGAACCCGGGATTTGCAGCGAATACGTTAATGGAGTCCAAGGAAGGGGATCTGTGGATTGGATTTAGCGGAGGATGGGGAAAAGAGTCACATGAGAGCAGCTCCAAAAACTCCTTTGCTGAAATGGGAGAGAATATAATCGCTTTTGGAGAGGATCTGACCGGAGGAGCATGGATGGGAACACCTGAGCATGGACTTATTCACGTGTCGAACGGGGTATCGACGCGAATAGAAGACCCGTTCCTGAAGCAGCAAAATATTTTCGCGCTGGCGATGGAAGGTGATGGACGATTGTGGGTGGGCATGGGGAGTGGATTGCGACTCTATGAAAAAGGGCAACTCCAGGATTCAACACCGATTGCCAACCAAATCAACGCCATACTGGTGGACAGTCATGGGGTTTTGTGGATAGGCACATTCGGGATGGGATTGGCACGTTATGAAAAGGGAATTTTCAGTTATTTGAGGAAAACAGACGGACTTGGGAGCGATTATGTGACTTCACTTTGTGAAGACGCGGAAGGAAGCCTGTGGATAGGGACAGTGGGTGGATTAAGCCAACTTAGAGATTTAAAGTTTCCAATCCTTTCCAACAAAGAAGATCTGCTGAAAGGTTCAGTCCACGCGGTAGCCGCCTCTGCAAAAGGAGGACTGTGGGTTAGCACCGATACCGGGGTTAGCTATGTGAATGGAGCGACGATTACGAGCTACACTCAGCAATCGCTGCTGCCCAATCAATACGTAAAGCGAATCATGGAAGCAAGAAACGGAGAGGTCTACGCAATCGACGGAAGCAAAAACGTGAACGTATTTTCAGGGGATAAACTCGTTTCAAGATATGTAAATGAGGAGTGGCCCACAGCGCTGGCGGAAGACTCTGAGAGCGTGTTGATAGGGATAGGAACCAAGGATTGCCTGTATCGACTAAAAAATGGCGAGAAGCAGTCATACCCGTTTGAAGGGGGAACACAGCCGCCATTTTATTGGATCAACGACCTGTTTGTTTCGAAGGATGGAGCGATATGGGTATCAAGCAGCAACGGAATTTTCCTCATCAAAAAAGGAAAGTTCAGCCAATGGTCCACTGGAAATGGCCTTTCTGGAGATCTTGTACACTCATTAGCGGAGGACAGTGAGGGAGTCATTTGGGCGGCATTGGCCACCGGAATGGCCCGAATAAAAAACGGCAAGGTGACGAACATTAAACAGGAAAACGGATTGCCGGACCCAAGAATTTACGCGGTAGTGACCGATGACAGGGGTAATTTCTGGGGAACCTCAGGCAGAGGCCTATTTCGAGTGACCCTACGATCCCTTGAAGATTTCTGTGAGGGGAGAAGCGTGAAGGTTGATTGCGAATTGTTCGACGGACTTGAATCCGCAAAATTCATAGACCGCACAGACCAGGAAAGCACAGGGTGCCGAACGTCCGACGGACGAATCTGGTTTCCGACACCATGGGGAGTGGTAGAAATAAATCCATATAAACTCACAATCAATACGAACGTACCGCAGGTCCACATCGACCGGATGCTGGCCAACAAAAGTGAATTCAAAAAAAGCGAAATTGTGGTGGTGCCCCCGGGTAAGGGGGAACTTGAGTTTTATTTCGATGGGTTGAGTTTTGTCGCGCCAAAAAAAATAAAATTTCGGTATCGATTGGAAGGATACGAAAAAGATTGGGTGGAAGTAGAAGGGAGACGGAATGCGTTCTATACCAATCTTAAGCCAGGACTTTATACTTTCCGGGTGCTGGCAGCGAACGCCGATGGCATTTGGAACAATGCTGGGGACTCGGTACGGATCAGGTTGAACCCCCATTTTTACCAGACGTGGTGGTTCGATTTCATTATTGGCATCCTGGTTTGCGGGATTGTGGCGGGCATTTATATTTTGCGAGAGAAACACCTTCGGAGCCGACAGCTATTCCTGCAACAAAGCCGTGACCAGTTGGAAACGGAAGTGGCAAACCGGACCGAGGAATTGGCACTGGCAAACAAGACGCTGAAGACGGAAGTGACAGAAAGAATACGAACAGCTGGCGAGTTGGCAGAACGCTCAAAAGCGTTGGAAGCGGAAATTGAAGAACGAAAAAAAATGCAGTCGAAACTGGAAGGAGTCCACAAACAACTTCTGGAAATCTCCCGGCAGGCTGGAATGGCAGAGGTTGCCAGCAATGTCCTGCACAACGTGGGCAACGTGTTGAACAGCGTCAATGTGTCGGCGTGCCTGCTTCGAGACAGCATCAAAAAATCCAAAGTCCCGAGCCTGGCAAAAGCGGTGTCGTTGATTCGCGAGCATGAGCAGGACCTCGGAACCTTTCTTTCCAGCGATCCCAAAGGCAAACAATTAGGGCCGTTCCTCATGCAGTTATCGGAACACATGGAGGCCGATCAGTTGGAGGCAGTGAATGAGCTTGAACAGCTGCGATCCAACATCGAGCACATCAAAGAAATTGTGACCATGCAGCAAAACTACGCAAGAGTTTCAGCGATCAAGGAAGAGGTTGACCTCTCCGAGTTATTTGAAGACAGCCTGCGATTAAATTTACAATCCTTGAAACAAAGCAAAATCGAAGTAGCACGAGAGTATGAGCCAATGGCTCCCCAGATGATGGAGAAACATAAATTACTTCAAATCCTGGTAAACCTGGTTCGGAATGCAGAACATTCCTGCCAGGAAGCCGGGAAGGTCAAAAAACAAATGACCCTTTCGGTAAAGACCTTCGGAGATAAAGTGAGGGTCGCGGTGAAAGATGACGGGGTGGGAATTCCAGAAGAAAACCTGACCAGAATTTTCAGTCATGGATTTACTACGAAAAAAGGGGGGCACGGATTTGGACTGCACAGCAGCGCGCTGGCAGCCAGAGAGCTAGGTGGATCATTAACGGTGCACAGCGAAGGTCCGGGCAAGGGAGCAACTTTTACACTGGAATTGCCCCTCATAAAAGAAGAGGTGCAGCATGCATAACGACACATTTCAAAAAAACCGTAAAATCCTGGTGATCGATGACAATCGCTCGATTCACGATGATTTCAGGAAAATCCTGACACCGGCAACCGCCACAAATGACGCATTCGAACTGGCGGCGAGCGAACTCTTTGGAGAAGCGGCTCCTTCCGTGAAACGGACGAATTTCAAAATGGATTCCGCCTACCAGGGGCTGGAAGGAACGGCATTGGTACGACAAGGCCTTGAATCGGGTGCACCGTATGCAATGGCTTTCGTCGATGTACGGATGCCGCCAGGACTTGACGGAGTCGAGACAACTCAAAAGCTTTGGGAACTGGATCCCAGCCTTCAAGTGGTATTATGCACAGCCTACTCGGATTATTCCTGGTCGGAGTTGTATGAAAAACTGGGGAATCACGATGGACTACTTATCCTCAAGAAACCTTTTGATGATGTGGAGGCGATACAACTGGCCTGCGCCCTGACAGAGAAATGGTCTTTGCACAAGATATCCCTGCAGAAAATGGAGGAATTGGAGGGGCAGGTCGCGATGCGAACGGTGGCGTTAAGGGAAACGAATCAAACACTTCAACTGCAACAATTGGAGCTACGGGCACTGTTCGATTTGATCCCGGCCGCTGTCTGGTTCAAGGATGGGACGAACAGAATATTAAGAATTAATGAACGTGCGGCCCAATCGACGGGAAAATCCGTCAAGGAAGTGGAAGGCAGAATTGCCGATGAAATCCTTCCAACACATGCGATCCGATTTTTTGAAGACGACAATGCGGTCATGAGCCTGGGCAAACCCAGGCTCGGAATGATCGAACGAACAATAGATGCAGATGGTCGCGAAAAAGTGACACAGACGGACAAAGTCCCCGTACTGGATGCTGAAGGAAAAGTGTTTGGAATCGTGGTCATGGTACAAGATATAACGGAAAGAACGCGATTGGAGACTCAAGCGTTTCAATCCCAGAAGATCGAATTGGTAGGCAAACTGGCTGGTGGTGTGGCCCATGAATTCAACAGCCTATTGACGGCCATTATTGGGATGAGCGAGTTACTCTTAATCGATATCCCAGAAGTAGATCCATTGAGGGACAATGTGGTGGAAATCAGGAAGGCGGCGCGAAAAGCAGCGGGGTTGACCCGCCAACTTTTGGCCTACGGAGGCAAGCAGCGGTTGAAGCCGGAAATCGTGGATTTGAATGATATAGTTGCGGGCATGGAAGGCTCCATGAGCCATTTTCTTGGAAAGAGCACAGAAATCCGAATTCGGCTGGGACACGATTTAAAAAAGGTGAAAGTCGATCCCGGGCAGATTCAACACGCGATAATGAATCTGGTAATGAATGCCGGTGATGCAATGCCAGAGGGAGGCCGACTTGCGATCGAAACGACGAACATGGACATTGATGAAAACTCCAACGCTGATTGCGCGAATTTTAAATCAGGCAGCTACGTCATGATAGCTGTTAGCGACACAGGAATTGGAATGAGCAAAGAGACGAAAGCACGGGCTTTCGAACCATTTTTTACAACAAAACGCATTGGAAATGGCACGGGACTGGGACTCGCGACCTGCTACGGCATTTTGAAACAAAGCGGCGGCCAAATCACCGTCGAGAGCGAACCGGGTGAAGGAGCGACCTTCCGATTATATTTGCCTTCGATTGACAATTAGGGCCGAGCGGCCCATCCATCATTCGGCGCGGATGGTCCGAGCAAGGCCGTGAAATCCAGCGAGACCCAAGCGATAAAACTTGCACTGTTGCAAGACGTGGCGACTATGGCTGAGGTATAAATTTTTATGCAGATTACCAAACAACTCGCCCTGTTTCTTGAAAATCGCCCCGGGATGCTGGCTCGCGTGTGTGATGTCCTTAGCGCGGCAAAGATTAATATTTATGCGATCTCCACCAGCGATACGGTGGATCACATTGTGGTTCGGATGGTGGTGAGCGACCCGGACAAAGCGCTGCTCGCGTTTGAAGAGCGAGGCTCGCTGGTGGTGCAGGATGAGGTGTTGATGATCGGGGGAGATAACAAGCCGGGATCGCTGGCGGCGATTGCGAGGAAGCTGGGAGATGCAAAGATAAATATTGAGTACGCCTATTGCGCCACCCCGCCTGACGCAAAAAAAGGATTGTTGATCCTTCGAGTGTCCAACGCAGCGAAGGCGCTTAAAATCCTCAACTCTTAAACGGAGTTCCTTGGTCATCTTTGAGATCAATGGTCATGTCTGGATGACCGAACTTCGTGAGAAATATGGGCCGGGGACCAACCTGGGAAACATTCCCGATTCAGAACTAGCCGATCTTAAGAATCTTGGAATCACCCATATCTGGCTAATGGGAGTATGGTCCACCGGTGACAAAAGCCACCAGATGGCACGGGGCCTTTTCGCTACACAGGCCGAACAGCTTGGCTTAAACCCTGATCGCGATGTGATCGCTTCACCCTTCTCGATTTCGGCTTATGAAATTTCGCCAATTTTTGGCAGTAGACAGGAGCTTCAACTTTTTCGGCAACAACTTCATGGCCACCATCTGCAACTGATCCTGGACGCGGTGTTCAATCACCTCGGGCTCGATCATCCTTTGGTGATCGAGCATCCGGAATACTTCATTGCGGTGGACCCGAATCATCCTGCGGCCAGTCGGATGCCAGCAGGCGGAGGAAAATTCATTGCTCATGGCAAAGACCCATACTTCGCGCCATGGCAGGACACCTATCAGTTGGATATCACTTGCGGTGGAACGAGGGAATGGATCCGAGAACAAATGCTTTCCATAGCCCGCGAAAGCGATGGGGTGCGATGCGACATGGCCATGCTGCTGTGCAAGGGAGTTTTCAAGCGAACCTGGGGAGAGGCAACGCGGGAGCCAGAAGCTGGCAGCTTTTGGCAGACGTTGATCGCTGACATTAAAATCCTGCACCCTCAGTTTACATTCATAGCGGAAGTCTATTGGAATCTTGAACGGCAACTGCTGACGGAGGGATTCGACTTCGTTTATGACAAAACGTTCTATGACAGTGTGGTAGAGGACCGGTTGTTGCCAACGGAAGCCCTGGAACGATTTGTCCGGGACGAATACGCGAAGCACGCATTGCTGTTTGTCGAAAATCATGATGAACAGCGAATTGCCAGCCGGATAAGGAACCAGAACCAATATACTGTTGCTCATTTACTCCTGTTGGCCATGCCCTGCCCTGTTTTGATTCATCACGGAGAAATGGAAGGCAGGACAGTGCGAACGCCGGTGCAGTACAATCGCTGGCTCCCCGAGGAAAGAGACGCCAGCCTCGAAGGCATTGCCCGGAAATTACTTTGGGAGTTGCGCGAACACAAAACTCGTGAAGGTATTGGGAGAATACTGGAGAACCAGCAGGGCAATAAGGAACAGACCTTTTGCATTCAATGGGAACTCAGTGGATCAGTGCAGTGGATAATTGTTAATTACAGCAATGGCGGGGGCTCGGGCGCATGGATTAAACCAGACTTTGTGACGCCCGGGCAAGAACCCTGCCTGCTCTTTTGCACTGAGCCAAATCCGTTTAAAAATGTAGTGCAAAAGGAAGGCTGCGTTCTGGTGGAGGCGAACCCATGGGCCGGGGCCATTTTGAGTTGGACAAAATCATTCCAGACAGCGCGGAACAACACGGCGCAGGGCATTTGATTTCTCCTCGCGTTATCCAACCGCAATAGGCCGATGAAACGAGACCGAGGCTAGGGTGGCAATGATGCAGCGTAGGCGGCCAATGCAATCATGTCTTCCATCTTCAAATGTTCCACTGTTGGCTTCATGAGAGCACTCATGGCTCCGGCTCTGGCTCCGTGTTTGAAGTCATAGAGTTGTCTAATGATATAGCTGGGAGAACGTCCCGCAATTCCGGGTATGGTGGCCAAACCTCTCAGATCGGGCCCGTGGCAGATGATGCACTGTACAGTGATGCCGGCTCCTCCTGTATTGACCAGGTTTTTTCCTTTTTGAATACTGCCTTCGGGCACGTAAGCAATGAAACGGGAGCGCGAGTCGCGGCTAACGAACCTCTCCAAATCTTCCGGCACTTCAATGATTCGCTCGCCGATGGGTTCCTTTTCGTTATTCTTGAGATCAGCGAGGTGCCATCCGAAGACCTGGGTTTTCGGCACCATGTTGGTTTCGATGACGCGGATGTTGGGCTTCAGTTTGAGAGAAGAAAAATAGGCGGCAGCGGCTTCCACCTCCTCGGGGCTCGCTGCTTTTGCCACGGCAATCATGGTTTTTGGGGGACCGCGCAAGGGAACGGAAGTCTGCCGGGTGCCGTTCTTGAAATCGGCCATTTGTTGCACGATGTAGGCGGCGGGAAGCCCTGCGACACTGGCATTTTCCGGACCGCCGGTACCCCCCGCACGGTGACAGAACCCACAGGCAAGCACGGCGGGCTTTTTTCCATGTGCAACGACCTCGGGAAGTGGCGGGTGGTCATTGGGATGCCAGTCAGGAGAGAAAAAACTGTCCCGGACCTGGGTGAGAGTGAGTTCCAACGCACTATCGGGAACGTGGCGAAGTGAGCCGTCATCTTTCGCGACTTTTAAGTCTGGCGGATTTACGGCGTAGGCCCATGGCGGAGGGACGTTGGAAGAGACGAGTGGCGCTTCATCGGCTCGGAGGGGGGAATTGAAGCAGAGGAGTGCGACGGCGAGCGAGGAGAGTGACCGACGGCGAGTGAAGTTTAAGCCGTAAATGAATGGCCAGAAGATATGTAAATTCATGAGGTAAAGTCGTCGCCTGGCAAAAGCCAGAGGGTTGAATTGCCTGATTGCAGCCGAAGATGAGTGATGAGTTCAAGGCTTTTCTCCTTACCGTGCGGTACGTTGCGTCAAATTTCCGGTAGCCAGGAGGCGGTATGGAGGGGCGGTTTTTGTCCAAATGCACTGCATTTGGCACCAGAAACGGAGTCACCGTAAATTTCTATTCACAAAAGGCGAAACATACATTACAGAAAAGCGGCGGATTTCGAGAACGCGAAAGGGTCGGCCTGCCTGATAACGACTCAGAGAATTCCCTAAAAAACTTTGATTGAAATATTGCTTACGCCGCAGAATTAAGTAAAAAATTAAAAAATTAGTCTTTTGACTAAAAAATGAGAAAGAGCGAGCGCACAAACGATGAGTACAGCTAACGAGCACATGAACCGCAAAAGTTTGACTGGGCTGCCCCCCAAGCAGGGGTTGTATGATCCCCAGTTCGAGCATGACGCATGCGGAGTGGGTTTTGTGGTCAACATCAAGGGTAAGAAATCACACGAAATCATCAAACAGGGTCTGCAGATCCTGCTGAACCTTGATCATCGCGGAGCTTGCGGGTCCGAATCCAACAGTGGAGATGGTGCGGGAATTCTTTTCCAGATGCCGGATCGTTTTCTACGCAAAGCATGTGCGGAGGCAAATATTCCACTTCCAGCATTGGGTAATTATGGCGTGGGAATGATCTACATGCCCCAGGACGCCTCGGAGCGTGCCAATTGCGAAAAGATATTTGGAGAAATTGTCACGGAAGAAGGCCAAACCGTGCTGGGATGGCGGACTCTTCCCACCAGCAACAAATCGGTGGGTGACACAGTGAAATCCGCAGAACCGTTGATGCGGCAGCTTTTCATTGGGCGGCATGCATCGATCAAGACGGATATGGATTTCGAGCGGAAGCTTTACGTGATCCGTAAACGGGCTGAAAAAGCGATTCGATATGGACAAATTCCAGGGGGGACGAGTTTCTATGTCTCCAGCCTTTCCTATAAGACGATTGTCTATAAAGGACTGCTGATGCCCGAGCAGGTTGACCAATATTATGCGGACCTGAACGATCCGTTGATGGAGAGTGCCCTGGCTTTGGTGCATTCGCGTTTCAGCACGAACACCTTCCCGACGTGGGAACGGTCACATCCCTATCGCTACATAGCGCACAACGGCGAAATCAACACCTTGCGAGGCAACGTCAACTGGATGCATGCCCGACAGGCGATGTTCGAGTCGCCTTTGTTTGGTGAAGACGTGAAGAAGCTGCTGCCGGTGATCAACACCGATGGAAGCGATTCCTCGATGTTCGACAATTGCCTGGAACTGCTTGTCCTCTCCGGCAGGTCACTTCCACACGCAGTCATGATGATGATTCCCGAGCCATGGTCGAATCACGAGAGCATGAGCGATGAGAAGAAGGCCTTCTACGAATACCACAGTTGCCTGATGGAGCCCTGGGATGGCCCGGCATCAATTGCTTTCACGGATGGCTTTCAAATGGGAGCTGTGTTGGATCGAAACGGACTGAGGCCTTCGCGTTACTACGTAACGAAAGATGACCTGGTCATCATGGCCTCGGAAGTTGGAGTGCTGGATATAGCGCCGGAACGAGTCCTGACCAAAGGTCGATTGCAGCCGGGACGGATGTTCCTGGTGGATACGATCCAGGGGCGAATCATTGCCGACGAAGAAATCAAAGAAAAGATAGCGAGAGAGCAGCCGTACAGGCTGTGGCTGGATAAATACATGGTGGAACTGGCGAAATTGCCAGACCTTGGCAACCTTCCTGAGCCAAGCCATGAGACAGTGCTACAACGCCAGCAAGCCTTTGGCTACACCTTCGAAGATCTAAGATTGTTGATGGCGCCGATGGCGCGCGACGGGGTCGAGGCTGTGGGTTCGATGGGAACGGATACACCGCTGGCTGTGCTTTCCGACAAGTCCCAGTCGTTATTCAATTATTTCAAACAGCTTTTCGCACAGGTTACAAATCCACCGATCGATTGCATACGCGAAGAGATAGTGACCTCGGCGGAAACGACGATTGGTTCCGAACGGAATCTATTGGATCCCCAACCGGAGAGCGCTCATCTGATCGAGTTGAAATCGCCCATCCTGACCAACGAGGAATTTGCAAAGCTTCGGCACCTGGATGAAGGACAGTTTAAGTCCACGGTGATCCCCGCCCTGTTCAAAGTGGCAGGCGGCGCAAAAGCGCTGGAAGAAGCGATGGATGAAGTTTGCCAGAGGGCCAGCGCAGCCATCGCGCGCGGAGTGACAATCCTGATACTTTCAGACAGAGGCATAGACCGTGAAAATGCATCGATCCCGTCCCTGTTGGTGGTATCGGGAGTGCATCATCATTTGATTCGGGAGGGAACCCGGACCCGGGTTGGATTGGTGCTGGAAACCGGTGAAGCACGCGAGGTGCACCACTTCTCGCTGCTGTTTGGCTATGGAGCCGGAGCAATCAACCCTTACCTGGCCTTTGAAACCCTGGACGACTTGATTCGGCAGGGCTTGCTGAAAAACATTAAGCACAAAGAGGCGTGCAAAAATTTCGTCAAAGCAGCGGTCAAAGGCGTGGTTAAAGTTACCTCCAAAATGGGTATCTCAACCAT
>JAQGOY010000086.1 GCA_028293375.1 Verrucomicrobiales bacterium
GTTTATTATTAAAGGAACCTCGCGAATATTAACTTCAGTTTCCTCGGCGCTTGATGAAGGCTCGGTCCAGATCGCTTCCTCAGCGCATCAGGTCTCTTCCGCCTCCCAAACCCTCGCAGAAGGAGCAAGCGAACAGGCCGCCTCCCTCGAAGAAACAAGTTCCGCCCTGGAAGAAATGGCTTCCATGACTTCACGAAATTCCGAGAATGCGCAGAAGGCCACTGACCTTACCCGTCAAACCAGGGCGGCAGCGGACAAAGGCGCAACTGAAATGCAAACCATGTGTGCCGCCATGGATGCCATCAAAGCCTCGAGCAACGATATTGCCAAGATCATCAAGACTATCGATGAAATCGCGTTTCAAACCAACATTCTCGCACTGAACGCCGCCATCGAAGCCGCTCGCGCCGGCGAAGCAGGCATGGGGTTTGCCGTCGTAGCCGACGAAGTTCGCAACCTCGCCCAGCGCAGCGCCCAGGCTGCCAAGGAGACCGCTTCCAAGATCGAAGGCTCCATTACCAAAACAGGGCAGGGGGTCGAGATCAGCTCCAGGGTCACCGAAGCTTTGAATGACATTGTCACCAGGGTTCGCCAGGTGGATGAATTAGTTTCTGAAGTTGCCTCCGCTTCCCGCGAGCAAACCCAGGGCATTGTTCAAATCAACATGGCTGTCAGCCAGATGGATAAGGTCACCCAAAACAATGCCGCCAACGCCGAAGAAAGCGCTTCTGCTGCCGAGGAGTTGAATGCTCAGGCTGCCACCATGAAGGAATCCGTTGCCCAGCTCTTGCAGCTTGTCGATGGCAAAAACCACACTCATTTCTCCACCAAACCAGTCGCCGGTCGAGTTCCAAAAAGTAACGGTGTTCCATCCCCGGCCAAAAAACCGTCAAACGTTTACAAAAATGGAAAATCGAATGGCCATTCTCATTCGCAACTTGCCGGGGCCAGCGCAGCCAATGGGCGCAACGAAATTCCAATGGACGGTGATTTCAAAGATTTTTGAATCAGCCCTCTTTCGTCTCCCGGAGCATTATCTTAATAGTAGTATTTTTTGATCATGCCTCCGATTGGTAAATGGGACTTCCCGGTTCCTCGAAAAGCCATTGTTATCGGCGTTGCAGATATGGTGGTATGCAATGACCCCGCCGCAGAACTGGTTACTTATTCCCTGGGTTCATGCCTCGCAATAGCTGTTTACGATTCCGTGAAAAAAGTAGGCGGTCTTTTGCATGTCATGCTGCCGGACTCCACCATTGATCCGGACCGGGCCCAACTCGCGCCATACATGTTTGTTGATACCGGTGTTCCGCGTTTGTTTCACGCCGTCTATTCTCTTGGCGGTGATCGCAACCGCGTCGTCATTAAGGTGGTCGGCGGAGCTCAACTCCTCGATCCACAAGGCATTTTTAACATCGGTGAACGTAATTATCGCAGCCTCACCGGCCTGCTGGCACGTCATGACCACAAAATCCACGCTCAGGACATCGGTGGATTTGCGTCACGCACCGTCCGCATGGATCTTGCCACCGGCATCATCTCCATCAAATCCCCGGCAACTGGAGCTTATTTCTTATGACAGCCCATGAACTTGTCACCCAGGCCGAGAATCTTCCGCTGCTCTCTCATGCCGCTCTTCGCCTGGCCAACCTGCTTGGGCACGACACCCGCGCGAATCATGAACTCGTCGAGATTATCCGGTGCGATTCTCTTATCACCGCACGATTGCTGCGCGCCTGCAACTCACCACTCTTTGGGTTTGCCCAGCCGGTTGAATCCATGGATCAGGCTGTATTGCTCCTGGGCCATCAAAAAATTCTTCAATTGGTTCTGACCCTCTCTTTCGGCTCCGCCTTGAGCTGTGCGCTTCCAGGTTACGGGGTCGAAGCCAATGAGCTCTGGCACCATTCTCTCACCACCGCCATGACTGCCGAAATGATCGCCCGCAACCATCCTGATCTGGACGCGGATCCTTCCACTGCCTTCACTTGCGGCTTATTGCACGATATCGGCAAGCTCTTGCTCCATCAGGTCCTCACCCCTGAAACCCAGTCCGCGATTCGCGCAAAAATCAGCGAGCGAATCTCCAGCGCTGACGCTGAAACGCTTGTTCTCGGTGTCGATCACAGCGCCGTCGGCGCCTGTCTTCTAGGATCATGGAATTTGCCTGGGAGCATCGTGGAGGCAGTGGCTAACCACCATCAACCGGTCTTGAACCCGATTCCCAAACTGTCCGCTATCACCCATCTGGCGGATTGCCTCGCACATCTTGCCGGCTCTTCTCCAGGCTGGGAATCTTTTGCCATCCACGTTGATCCCGGTGTTTCCGGCGCTCTTGGCCTTTCCCCCGAAAAACTCGAGCGGATGGTCATTGGAGTTCGTGATTTTTCGGAGGTTGTCCAGCAGTTCATGACCATGAAATGATTTTCTACATTTACAGAATTTAAAAAGTCTCTGATTATTTACGGGGTAACTGTTGGGTTAATAATCCAATTCATGGAAAATATGTTTTCCGGGTACAAAATGCTTTTCGCTTTGGTTTTGGTTTTTCTTTTGACGCCCGCCTGTTCTTCTCTTGAATCATCCAACCACGCCTCAAGGCCCTGGAATCGCCCCACCCGCCAGGAAAGCTCGGACGGTTGGTGGTTCAAAGACACGAACTCGGACCTGGCAAATCATTATCCTTGATATCGTTCCATAACTTCATGAGCAAACAACTGAAAGAAATCGACTCCGAGCTCGCCTCCTGGATTCGGCTCCAGCATTTATTCTTTGTCGCCACCGCCCCCTTGTCCGCTCTGCATCATGTCAACGCTTCACCAAAAGGGGGTGACACCTTCCGCATTCTCGGTCCCATGGAAGTGATTTATCAGGACTATACCGGAAGCGGCGCGGAAACCATCGCCCACTTGCGGGAGAACGCCCGTATTACCATCATGTTTTGTGCCTTCGAAGGCCCGCCTAAAATTGTCCGCCTTCATGGAACAGGCTCGGTGATTCTTCCGGGCGATGCGTTGTATGATAAATCAGCCGCTCTTTTCCCGCCTAATCCTGGCACTCGCTGCTTTATTCACATCGATGTCCAGCGCGTATCGAGTTCTTGTGGCTACTCCGTTCCATATCTGGATTATCGAGGCCCTCGCGACGCCCTGGATAAATGGGCCGAGAAACAAGGTCCCGAAAAACTCGAGGAATATCGCGCCTCCAAAAACAGTAAAAGTATCGATGGTCTTCCTGCCCTCGCAGATTCATCGGGAGATCGCCAGTCGCTCCTCAACTTTGTTAAAAGCTGATCAGATTTGTAGGTTGAAAGCGTGGTCTTAATCTGCCAGGCGAAGTAATTTTAACGGGTCCGGAAAAATGGAGCGGGTGACGGGAATCGAACCCGCGTGGCCAGTTTGGAAGACTGGAACTCTACCATTGAGCTACACCCGCTGGGGAGTCGCTACCGGCACATATTAGCCAGCGATCTTGCCTTGTCAATTCACGAACGTGTAGTCTTTCCTCCAGATGAATTCGATCCTCATAACCGGCGGCCATTTGATCGATCCCGCCAATAAACTCGACAAAATTGCCGATCTCCTCATTTTGGATGGTAAGGTTAGCGCCATCGGGCCCGAGGCCAAAAAGAAAGCCACGGCTGATATCAGGAGATTGGACGCAAAAGGCAAAGTCGTTTCCCCAGGTTTGATTGATCTTCATGTCCATTTGCGCGAACCCGGTCAGGCGGCCAAGGAAACGATTGCCACCGGCACCCGTGCAGCCGCTCGCGGTGGTTTCACCAGCATCGTCTGCATGCCCAATACCTCTCCTGCGATTGACAATGCCGGCACCGTCGCCCTGATCCGCGAGCGCGCCGAAAAGGAAGGTGTGGTCAATGTCTACGTCGCCGGGGCAATCACAAAAAATATTGCCGGCGAAGAACTCGCCCCCATCGGTTCCCTAAAAAAAGCCGGTGTCGTCGCGATCACTGATGATGGTCATTGTGTTCAGAATAACGAGCTGATGCGTCGCGCCCTGGAGTACGCGCGCATGTTCGATTTACCCATCATGGATCATTGCCAGGATTATTCTCTCGTTACCGATGGTGTCATCCACGAAGGGTATTGGAGCACCGCCCTTGGGTTAAGAGGATGGCCCTCAGCAGGTGAGGAAATGATCGTCGCCCGAAATATTCTTCTCGCTGAAATGACCGGCAACACGGTTCATTGCCAGCACCTCAGCGCCGCCGGCAGCGTCGAGCTCATTCGACAGGCAAAGAAAAGGGGTGTCCCTATTTCCGCCGAAGCCTGTCCCCACCACTTCACTTTGACCGATGCCGCCATTGCCGGTTCTGAGAAGTTCTGGGCACAAGACGGCAAAGGTTTGCAGGGTGGCGACCCAGCCCATTGGCCTTCCTGGCCTCTTTATGACACCAATTTTAAGATGAATCCTCCTCTCCGCACAGCGGCTGATCGCGAGGCCATCCTGGACGGACTCACGGATGGGACCCTCGAAATTCTCTGCAGTGACCACGCCCCTCATTGTAATTACGAGAAGGAAGTGGAATTCGACTACGCACCTTTTGGCATCACCG
>JAQGOY010000105.1 GCA_028293375.1 Verrucomicrobiales bacterium
TCAGCCTTGGAAATCACCCGGGAATGATTCTTATCGTCGTCGAAAACCCTGGCTTGATCGGCCCCAAATTGTCTGTCGAGCACATTGAAATTTGCTTCTGCGTTAATCCTGAATGATCGATTATCAAAATTTACAGAACCAGCGGTGACCCAGATGTCGTCAACAATCATTTCTTTGCAATGAAACATTGCTGGCGTATACGCGTAAAACTTCACCCCCGCGTTGATAAGTTCGACCCATCGAGATCGTGATGCGGCCCTTCCGATGCGACTGTCATTATGATCCGGCACAATGACCTCGACGGTCACCCCCCGCTTTCGGGCTTCCAGCAACTCCTTGATAGCCAAGTCGTCGGGGACGAAGTAGGCGTGAGACAGCTTGATTGATTTTCTAGCTGCAGCGATGGAGTAAAGATAGAGAAGCCGCGCGCTCTCCTGCCCATCCTTGGGACCGCTTCGAAAGCACTGGGCGAGCATGTCGCCCTTTTTTTCCGGTTCTGGAAAGTAGTCCGGCCCTTCCAGAACTTCCGAAGTGGTAACCAGCCAGTGATCGACAAATACGCTTTGGATTTGCGACACCACCGGGCCTTCCAATTTAAAGTGCGATTCCCGCCAATGGTCTTTTTCCAGGCCATTTCCAAGCCACGTGTCATCCAGGCAAGCCCCGCCGGTGAAGCCCACTTTTCCGTCCACCACCAGAAGTTTTCTATGGGTGCGATGATTTAAATTGGGTTTAAACTTGTACCACCTGTCCCGAGCGTAAGTCACAAATTCCACTCCCGAAGATTTTAGCTTCGCCATCTCCCCCTTTTTGAGATGAATGCTGCCGATCCCATCCACAATGCAATGGATTTTTACCCCTGCGCCAGCACGCTCACAGAGCGCGGTTATGAACTGATCGCTTACGCTCCCGGAGGCCCAGATGTAGTTTTCGAATGTAATGGATTTTTGGGCTTTCCTGATTTCCTTTAACATTTCCGGAAAAATCTGATCACCGTTCAAAAGAGCTTTCACTTCGTTTCCTTCCGCTAATGCAGGTCCGAGCAAATTATTAATGGTGTAACGAAATTCCGGATCAGAAACTGAATAGCTTGTTACGATCAACTTACCCACGATCTTATTGGCGCTGAAATAAAGCCCCATCAAAACCAAGGAGAGTAGCCCGAAGGAAACAATAAACGCCTTTTTCCAAAATGTAGCCCTGCTTCTATTCATCCCAAAAGCAGAGTGTCATGGATTGAAAAGCGAACCTATAGGGCTTTGTTAGTTGTACAGACCTCTCTTTCTACCTTATGCTGCGAGACAGGGTTGACGTGAGAGACGGAAAGGACCTCACGGGTTATCTTTTGCTGATGATCACACGCACCAATAAAACTGTGATTCTTGGAATCACTTTGATTTTATTCACAGCGCTGCTTTCTTTCTTGATCGAAAACGGACTGCTTAAGGAGTGGTCTGACGCTGCGGTGGACGCGAGCCAACGGATAAATCCCATCCTGGTGATTGTATTATGCGCGGTCCTTCCAGCTTTTGGGTTCCCTATAACTCTCGTCTATCTCGCGGCAGGACTCAGGTTCGGGTCCAACTGGGGGTTCGTGGTCATCACGGGATGCACTTTTTTTCATATTTTCCTTCCTTATGCCATTACCAGAAGGCTGTTAGACCATCCATTGACACGCTGGATGGCCCGGTCGCGTCATAAACTGCCCGTCACATCGAGCACGAATGGCTGGTTCATTAGCCTGCTCGCCGCCCTGTTTCCGGGCATTCCGTATTTCATGCGGAACTATTTGCTTGGCCTGACTCGGGTCCCTCTCAGGCTTATTCTGGCCGTCTGCTGGCCCATCTATGCCTTGAGGTCATTGATCGTGATTTATGCTGGAGATGCCAGCCATGTTTGGGATAGCAAAAAGGTGATAATCGTTGTGGTTATTTACGGAATGAAGCTGGGCATTTGTGGTTGGCTGGTCCTGAAATTGAAAGCCAGTATGAAACAAACACCCGCCTTTTAAGCGGCGTCCCTTCGTTCAGGAATGGGGTGCTCCACTGTTCTGGCATGATAAACAATGTCAGAAATCAGTGGGAGGTGATCCGAAGCTACCCTGGTCATGGAATTTCTCGGCACCTGGACTTTCGATACCGTGAAATGATCACTTAAGAAAATGTGATCGATGCGACTGATCGGAGCCAGGGCGGCGAAGGTTTTGATTGGCTTGAAATTCTTAAGTTCCTTTTGCACGTCCCGCAGCCGCTCGGTCACCACCCGGTAAGGCAACGTATCCGGCAGCATGTTAAAATCACCGCAGAAAAGAATGGGTTCATCCGCGGGAATTCGTCCCAACCACTTCCCGCCCAGCAACTCGTTCATTTGCGCGGCTCTTTCGCGGATGCCGAGGCCAAGATGTGTGGTGACGAGGTGCAATGGAACAGAGCCATCCCGAATAATAACCCATATCGCTCCGCGTGGTTCCCGGGTCTTTTCTCCAGGCCCACTGGGGAGCAATCCATATTGCACCACCTCCACGGGAAATCGACTGAGCACCGCGTGGCCATATTGTTCATCTCCTCTGATTACCGTGGGACAAAACTGCATGAACATCCCCAAATCATCCGCAATCATTTTTGCCTGGTCATGGCCACCAGATCGCGAGCGTCCAAGATCCACTTCCTGAAGCGCTATAACGTCCGCATTGTAGAGTTGGAGAACTCGCGCAATCCGTTGTGGCGAAATTCTTCCATCCATCCCCAGGCAACCATGAATGTTATAGGTAAGAATTCGTATTTTATTTTTTAATAAAGTTTCTTTTGGCACTTTGGCTGCGGAAATCTTGTTCCTGCCGAGAACGGTTAAAGCAGCGAGCCGCAGTTCACCAGGACGCATAAAGTCTTTTCCTTCCAGAGGAACCCGGGTTTTTGTAGGAAGAAGGGCGAATCCCTGGGTCTCTTTCAACCCTGGTCCCGCATGAGCCCCTTTTTCCAATGCGAAGGACCACAATGGCCCTTCCTTTTGCCAACCCAGCAAGACCAGGTCTCCTGAATCCTCCTGTTGGCACAGACAGATCAGGTCCTGGATAACTTCGTTCTTCAATGCTTCAGGGTGAGGCAGCATCGCAGCTCCGTCTTCTGGCAGGATGGATAATCCATCCTTATGGTACCAAAGGGCTTTTCCTTTTCCGTCGGCCATCAGGACTCCTGGGACCCTGCCAACGGTGACCAGCCACCTGGCCAATTCCTGTTTTTGGTCCAATCTTATTCCTTCTGGAAGATAGGCGTGTCCGACCGGGCCCATCGCCGCGACTTGAAACGGTTTTTCGGTTTCTGTGGCCAAAGTTTCTTCATTGGCGGTAATAGTCTTCCGCGCTCTCTTAGTTCCAGACCAGGAAGCGCGCGAAAGTGGCCGCGCGGGCGATCTCACCGCCTGGATGGGGAGGGAAATTCGGGCCACGTGCTCGAGCCCTTTCCTGACAATTTCTTCCACCCCTCCCTCGAATTGATCCGGAAAACACTCGACCGTTTCCTGGCCGTGATCAGAAAAAATCCAGACCTGGTAATCGCGCCGGGTAGACCGATGCGCGGCTTTATATAATCCTCGAATGGTGTCGTCTATGCCTTTCAAACTCCAGTGAGCAAAGGCCGAAGAGGGCCCGCGCCGATGCGATTGTTCGTCATACCCAAGAAAATTGACGTGAATGATCGGCAATCCTCGCGCGAGATCGATTTTAGCGCCGACAGAAATGACTTCGCGAAGACCCACAGCTATAAAGACACGAGCGAGGATAAACTTGATTTCCTTGATTGGATTTTCACCCTCGTAGACGCCGCGGCATACGTCATACAAGGCAATAAAGAACTCAGCAAAAAGTAAGAATGCGATGCGCAAAACCGCAGGAAACTGAAGGGCCACGATACTTAAAAAGCCGAGAACCGATCCAGAACGAAACATATCTCCCAAGCCGATGCTTGCAGCACAAAAATGACATTCCTCCGGGGCTGCGCCGCCGGTATAAATATTGGACCACGAGCTCCCTCCTTTTAACAGCGGCTCGTTGCCCTGGGCAAGCTGCGCTTCGATCTTCTTTGCGCAGTCCGGATTGAACATCACTGCCGTCTTGCGAGCCGTGCGATCCAAATAACTGAAGGCCGGGACGGCACAACATTTTCCATAGTGAAGCTCACCCTGAACGGCCGGGGTACTGGAGGGAAGACCTGAGTAGAAGGTATTGAGGTCGTAATGTTCCCGCTTCATCAGCCGTCGAAGAAAGGGCATGTTGCCCCTGGCCATTGCCGCCTCCAGCTGGACCCTGGCCAAGCCGTCGATTTGAATCAATAAAATGCCAGGGTCTGGGCTGGTGTCCTGGGAAATGGGGAGCTTCAGTCGCCGTATGGCCCATTCGCTTCGGCTATAACGGCGCCGCAATTTCCTGAAAAAATTTTCAATTCGATAGATCACTCGTCATCCCCCTTTTGATCGGTGGCAGCCAACGCGTTGAATGCGCATTTGGCTTTCTCGGAAATCAACGCCCACTCCACTTCCAATCGTTTGCCAAGCGCGGCCCAGATGTCCTCGCGTTCTTCACGCCGCCCCTGTCTTGTCCGCATCCTTATTTCTTCATAAAATTCAACGGCTGCTTCGGCGCTTCGTTCACGCGAGAACTTCTGTGCAGTGCGTCGAGCCCCTTCCTTGAAACGTTTGCGCAACCCCGGATCGGTTGCCAGCATCTTCAGATGCTTAGAGAAATCTTCTGAAGTCGCATCTGAAAGGAGCAAAAATCCGTTCTTGTCATGCCTGACGACCTCACGCACGCCGGAAGCATCCAGCGCCACCACGGGCAGGCCGGCCGCCATGGCCTCCGCCAGAACCATGCCCTGGGTTTCGCTAAACGAAGAAAAAGCGAACATATTCATGCCGCGATAGGCGTCGTACAAATCACGCCCGGTCTTTTTACCCACCATCAGAAGTTGCCCGGTTAATCCCTGGTCTTCAAAAATCTTCCGTATGATCTCTTCGCAGGGCCCGCCACCAACCACTAGAAACAATGCCTGCGGCGAATCCTTGAGAAAGTGGCACAGGCTCTGGCACAAAAACTGAAGATTTTTTTCAGGCGCAAGACGGCCAACATGGCCCACCACGAATTTTCCCGAGTCGATACCCTGATCTTTTCGAAATTTTTTGCCGTCCCCAGAACTAAATAATTCGAGATCAATCCCGGTGGGAATAACCTTTACGGGCGTCAAGACCCCCCGTTCTTTGATCAAGTGCGCAATGCTTTCGCTGGGCGCGATCACTCCATCACACAAGTTTGCGTAATGGGTTGAGAGATCCACAGTGAATTGCTTAAGCGCAGTGGAATCAAACGGAACATAGTGAGTATATTCCTCGTACAAGGTATGATGGGTGAAAACCACAGGCACAT